>JAAZLV010000244.1 GCA_012799155.1 Bacteroidales bacterium
AAACCGACGACAACATTCTGCTGTTGCACATGAACATGGACTCGGGTCACGGCGGTGCCACCGGTCGTTACGACGGAATCAAAGATACCGCCTTCGAGTTCGCCTTCATCCTGAACAGGGTTGGCATCGGCAAATAATCAATTCCAACTGTCAGACGTATGTTCCGCATCAAGCGTATATATGAGACACCGGGCGAGGATGATGGTTATCGTATCCTGATCGACCGGCTTTGGCCTCGGGGTTTTACCAAAGAGAGGGCGAAAGTGGATCTATGGCTGAAAGAGATTGCACCCTCCACGGAGTTGCGCAAATGGTACCATCACAATCCCGAACGGTGGAATGAATTCAAGAGTCGCTACCAGACAGAGCTCACCGACAAAAGAGATTTGATCCTCCAGATTGAGCATCTTGAGAAAGTACACGGTAACATCACATTGCTCTTTGCGGCAAAAGAAAAGGAGCAGTCACAGGCTGCCGTATTATTGAATCTGTTGAACGAAACCAGCTAAATGAGCAAGAAACGACTCCCCCTGCACTGGCAGATCATCATCGGTATGACATCGGGTATCCTTTTCGGGCTGCTGATGACCAGCTTTTCATGGGGAGCGACCTTTGTGGGCGACTGGATTGCACCCTTCGGCACAATCTTTATCCGCCTGCTGAAGCTGATCGCCATCCCTCTCATCTTCACCTCGCTGGTGAAGGGGATCGCCGACCTGAAGGATATCTCCAGCTTCCGGCACATCGGTGTGCGCACCATCCTGTTTTACATCAGTACCACCGTGGCAGCCATCACCATCGGCCTGCTGCTGGTCAACACGATCCGTCCCGGCAGTGGCGTGTCGCCCGAGACCATTGAGGAGCTTACAAGCACCTACGCGCAGGATGCCTCCCTCACCTCCAACATTGAAACGGCGACACAGCAACAGCAGGGACCCCTCTCCTTCCTGGTGGAGATGGTGCCCGAGAACATCTTCGCCGCCCTTGGCAACAACGGGCTGATGCTGCAGGTGATTGTCTTCTCTATTCTCTTCGGCATCTGCATGCTGCTGATAGAACCTAAGAAAGCCAAACCGGTGAGCCGTCTCATTGACGGGCTCAACGAGATTGTCCTGAAGATGGTGGACCTGATCATGTGCATCGCCCCCTACGCCGTCTTCGCCCTACTGGCGCAGATCATCGTCAGCTCCGGAAACGTGGAGATCCTGCAGAAGCTGCTCTTCTACGGACTCACCGTGGTGATCGGCCTGACGATGATGATTGCGCTCTACATGCTGATCATCTACCTCACCACCGGCCGTTCCCCACGCTGGTTCCTATCAGGCATCGCGCCGGCACAACTGCTCGCCTTCTCCACCAGTTCCAGCGCAGCCACCCTACCGGTCACCATGGAACGGGTGACCGACCACCTGGGTGTCGACAACGAGGTCTCCAGTTTCGTACTGCCTGTGGGGGCCACCATCAACATGGACGGCACCAGCCTCTATCAGGCGGTGGCAGCGGTCTTCATCGCCCAGGCACTACACATCCCACTGGAGTTCACCGACCAGCTCACCATCATCCTCACCGCCCTGCTGGCCTCCATCGGCTCTGCCGCCGTGCCCGGTGCCGGCATGGTGATGCTGGTGATCGTACTTGAGTCGATCGGTATCCCTGCCGACAAGCTGGCCATCGGGCTGGCACTCATCTTC
>JAAZLV010000245.1 GCA_012799155.1 Bacteroidales bacterium
CGATCACCCCCGCTGCCGGGTTTGTCAATGCGGGCCAGAGCATCTTCATCGGTTTCTCAGCCTCCATGGTCAGTTATTTTGCAGTAAGGCTGAAATCGCGCACCAGTATAGATGATACACTGGATGTATTTCCCTGTCATGGTCTGGGAGGTATTGTCGGGATGATCCTTACGGCGGTGTTTGCAGAGCAGTCGGGAGCGATTTATGGTGATGCCACTTTATTGCTCTATCATTTGCTGGCATTGGTGATCGTGAGCCTTTTCACCTTTGGTGGTTCCTACCTGCTCTATAAGGTCACCGATCTTATCTTGCCGATGCGTGTGACCGAGTTGCAGGAGGAGAGGGGACTGGATATCACCCAACATGGGGAGCTTGCAACTGATATTAGAGATTCCTACTGACAAGTGCTCGTTAGGATCAATAGATAAAAGAGAGACCCTCCTGAAAGGAGGGTCTCTCTACATATAATAGGAATCAGAATGATTCTACTGCTTAGTCAACCTGCGGTCCAGAGGGGATCAATGCAATGGCTGCGTCGTTGTCACAGTACTGCTTGAAGTTCTCGATGTACATACCGGCCAGTTTCTTGGCTTTGGCTTCCCATTCGCTTTTGTCGGCGTAAGTGTTGCGGGGATCCAGGATGTCGGATACTCCGTTCAGCTTTGCCGGAGCGGTCAGGTTCATGATTGGCACGTGAATGGTTTCCGCTTCCTCGATGGTGCCGTCGATGATGGCATCGATGATGGCGCGGGTGTCCTTCAGCGAGATACGCTTGCCGGTACCGTTCCAGCCGGTGTTCACCAGGTAAGCCTTGGCGCCGTGCTGGTTCATTTTCTCTACCAGACGCTGTGCGTACATTGTGGGGTGGAGTGTCAGGAACGCTTCACCAAAGGCGGGAGAGAATGAGGGTTGCGGCTCGGTGATACCTCTCTCGGTACCTGCCAGCTTGGAGGTGAATCCGCAGAGGAAATGGTACTGTGCCTGGTTGTCGTCCAGAATGGAAACCGGAGGCAGTACACCGAAAGCATCGGCAGAAAGGTAGATGATCTTCTTGGCGTGACCTGCACGTGAGGGAAGAACGATCTTGCTGATATGGTGGATCGGATAAGATACACGTGTGTTTTCGGTTGCTGAGATGTCGGCAAAGTCGATGTTGCCTTCATCATCCACTGCAACGTTCTCCAGGAGTGCGTCGCGACGGATAGCCCTCCAGATGTCGGGTTCGTTGGCTTCACTCAGGTTTACGGTCTTGGCATAGCAACCACCTTCGTAGTTGAAGACACCGTTGTCGTCCCAGCCGTGCTCGTCGTCACCGATCAGGAAACGTTTCGGGTCGGCAGAAAGAGTGGTCTTGCCGGTTCCGGACAGACCGAAGAAGATGGCCACATCACCATCCTTGCCCACATTGGCAGAGCAGTGCATGGAGGCCACACCGCGCAGTGGCAGGTAGTAGTTCATCAGGGCAAAGATACCCTTCTTCATCTCACCACCGTACCAGGTACCACCGATCACCTGCATGCGCTGGGTCAGATCGAACAGAGTGAAGTTCTCGGAGTTGAGTCCCTGCTCCTGCCACTTGTCGTTGACAACCTTGGAGCCGTTCAGACATACGAAATCGGGTTCACCGTAGTTGGCCAGTTCGTAGTGTGAGGGGCGGATGAACATGTTGGTCACAAAGTGTGCCTGCCATGCTACTTCCATCACAAAACGCACTTTCATGCGGGTATCTTCGTTGGTGCCACAAAAAGTGTCTACCACGTATAGTTTGTTAGCTTTGCTAAGTTGATTGGTGACGAGACCCTTGCAATAGTTGAAAGCATCTGTAGTGCAGGGACGGTTGATTGTACCATCCCACCAGAGGGTGTCTCTTGTTACATCATCTTCAACAATGAACTTATCTTTGGGTGAACGACCGGTAAAC
>JAAZLV010000246.1 GCA_012799155.1 Bacteroidales bacterium
CCGGCAATGGCTGCAAGGGCCGTTGTCGTGAAGAGTGCGCCTTTGTCCATACCTGTTTCACCCAGGATTTGCGGGTTAACAGCCAGAATATAGGACATGGTGAGGAAGGTGATGATCCCCGCCACGAACTCGGTACGTACGGTTGTATTGTTCTGTTTTAACTTGAATAACTTTTCCAGCATGATATTGAATGGTTAAGTGTTAAAAATTCCATTTGGTGGCCAGTGTGGGGATGGCGTAGAATTTGCTTTCTACGAACTTGTTTACGAAGTTGTAACTCAGCTCCACTTCTGTACCCAGTGCGAAGTTGGGGGTAACATTGTACCAGAATTGTGGTTCACTCAGGAAAACAACTTTTTTCCCTGTAGCGTCACTTCCCTCGGTGAAAGACTTGTCTTCGGTCCAAAGATCCAGGAAGCCACCCAGTGAGAGTTTACCCCCGGCAAGTGTAGCATTCCAGGTGAGGGTCCACTGTGCATCGTTACTCACCTCCTGGAAGGCATTCAACTTATAGGCCACATAGGTACTCATGAAGAAGTTGCCCAGTTGGAAGGGATAGCCGAAACCTGCCAGGTAGGATGAGGGGATGGAAAAGCCAAAGTCAGTGCCCTTCACCAGTCCGAGTCCACCGTTAAATTCCAGGTGCGGCAAGAGTGGGAAATCTCCGATCTTAAACTCCCTGGCAATCTCTCCGTACACCAATCCGATGTTCTTTTTGTTGAAGTTCAGGTCTGCATCGACAAACATAAAGGTATTACCCCACTGGTCGGGCTTGAACATCTCGAAGGTACCGGTCAGGTAATTGGATGTGGAGACCGCATCACCGTAAAGCGAATTACGGGGATCGAAATGCAACTGTAGGTTCTGAGCTTGTACTGCTGCTGTTGCACAAAGAATGGCAAGGGAGAAAAGAATTTTTCGAAACATAGTGATTAAATTTTAACATTAGAAACCTGAAAGAAACGACAAAAGTATTAAAATTATGCTAAACACAAAGACAACTGATGGGCAATTTTTTTCAATATCGATACAATCTGCTGATAATACAGCTTAAATTTGTAATTTTGTCTCTTTGAAAAATTAACGACCCAAATGAACGAAGAAAAGGCGAAAAATCTGACTATCTACAACACGCTAAACAGAAAGAAAGAACCGTTCGAACCGCTGCATCCGCCACTGGTTGGGATGTATGTATGCGGGCCCACCGTCTACAGCGACATTCACCTGGGTAACTGCCGTACCTTCATCTCATTCGACATGATCTACCGCTATCTCTTGCACCTGGGATACAAGGTCCGCTACGTGCGCAACATCACCGACGCAGGACACCTTGAGGGTGACCGCGATGAGGGAGATGACAAGTTCGCCAAGAAAGCGAAATTGGAACAACTGGAACCGATGGAGATCGTACAGAAATACACCATTGGTTTCCATGAGGTGCTGAAGCAATTCAACACACTGCCGCCGAGCATCGAACCCTCCGCCACCGGACATATCCTGGAACAGACGGAGATGATCAAGGAGATTCTTGCTGCCGGTTATGCCTACGAGGTGAACGGGTCTGTCTATTTCGACGTGGAGAAATACAGTCGCGAGCATGACTACGGCGCACTCACAAACAGGAAGCTGGAAGACTTGCTGGAAGGTACCCGCGAGTTGGACGGTCAGGATGAGAAGCGGGGAAGGCTCGACTTCGCTCTATGGATAAAAGCCAAACCGGAGACATTGATGCAGTGGCCCTCACCCTGGGGATGGGGCTTCCCCGGCTGGCACATAGAGTGCTCGGCCATGAGTAACAAGTACCTGGGCAAGACCTTCGACATACATGGTGGAGGAATGGACCTTCAGGCCACCCACCACACAAATGAGATTGCCCAGTCGCAATCCTGCAACCACACTGCCCCGGCCAAATATTGGGTGCACACCAACATGCTCACCGTGAATGGTGCACGCATGTCGAAGAGTGCAGGCAACGGCTTCCTGCCCCGGGAACTGTTCACCGGCGATCACCCCATGCTGGAGAGAGGTTACTCCCCCATGACCGTTCGCTTTTTCATGGCTCAGTCGCACTACCGCAGTACGCTCGACTTCTCAAACGAGGCACTGCAAGCCGCCGAGAAGGGATACCGCAAGCTGATGGAGAGCCTCAGCACACTTGAGAAGATAGAAGCCGCCGACCACTCCACATTCGATGTCGCCGCGCTGGAGACAGGCTGCTACAATGCGATGAACGACGACTTCAACAGCCCGGTGCTGATTGCCCAGCTCTTTGACGCAGTACGCATCATCAACTCTGCAAGAGACAAGAAGGAGAGCCTCACCACCACCGATCTGGAACAGCTCAAGAGGGTGATGCATACCTTCATCTTCGAGGTGTTGGGACTGCTCGATGAGACACGCCAGGGTGCCGGCAGCGAGGTGATTGAAGGATTGATGGAACTGATTCTGGATATTCGCAAACAGGCACGCGACAACAAGGACTGGAGCACTTCCGACCAGATCAGGGATCGGTTGAAGGCTGCCGGCATCGAGATAAAGGATACAAAGGAGGGAATTGAATGGAGCATGTAACAGCGAGTTAAAAAAGCATGCAGATACTTCTTTCACCGGCCAAGCGGATGGATTTCAAACGTGGAGACAATGAGATTGCACCTACAAAAGCGCTCTTCCCGAAAAAAAGAGATGAGTTGATTGCTGTTTGCAATGGACTGTCAGTGGAGGAGATTGCCGACATGATGAAACTCAACCTGGCAATGGCTCATGAGGTGCAGGAACAGTTCAACACCTTTGGCATGCGCAGCACACCTACCCGTGCTGCCGCCCTTGCCTACAATGGCATCGCTTACCTGGGACTCAACGCACAGGATTTCACAGCAGATGATTTCGCATTTGCCCAACAGCATCTCAACATCCTTTCCGGTCTTTACGGTGTGGTGCGACCAATGGACGGCATCAAGCCCTACCGTCTGGAAATGCAGCAGCCACTCATGCCGGAGGGCTATCGTTCCCTCTACGACTATTGGCAGGAGAGCGTGAACGGGCATCTCTCCAAACGATTGCGTAAGGGCTCACGCACGGTGGTCAACGCTGCGTCGAACGAATATTCGAAAGTGGTACAAAAACGACTCCTTCCACGTGGCACACGGTTCCTGAGCCTCAAGTTCCTGGATCAGGAGGAGAGAGGGCTTCGCCAGGTGGTGGTACATACCAAAAAA
>JAAZLV010000247.1 GCA_012799155.1 Bacteroidales bacterium
AAGCTCCTATAATGAGGTAACCCGGAAGTCGTTTGTTGGGCAGGTCATTTGCAAAGGCACAAACAGCCCTTGCAAATTTATCGGTATCTTTTGTTGATATTGTTCTTTCTACACGTTCGTTTTCAATCTTATCTGTTTCCCCTATTTTGGGCTTGTCAAAACCGGCTCTGGGTACTAGGGAATAAATCTGAATCCCTGTAATCGATTGGTTACAGGGATTTTTTTTGTCAGCCTTCACAAATAAATCAAAAAAGGCCATCTCATGTAATATGATGAGACGGTCTTTTTCTGTTTATACGTACCAGTTTGAGTAGCCCTGTTTAAGGAAGAAACAGCCTACCATCTTCGCTACAGGTTCTAATCTCGTTCTAATATGGTTCTAATATGGTTCTAATATGGTTCTAATAGATTCGAACCATATTAGAGTCAGTTACGACTGAATTGATACGCAGTAAAAAGCCATATAAGGCGAATCTTAGTGTGTGAGATAAAAAAAAGCCATCTCATTTGTTTATTGAGACAGCCTCATAAGCTTAGAATATAAGAAGAGCTTCCAAAAAGCGGCAAAACACCTATACAAAAAAGAGACTACCTCTAAATTGAGGTAGCCTCTTTAAATAGGGTTGAAAAAAAAACTATTTACTTAATTTTCTTGTAACCATAAACGGCACGATCACCCAGTTCCTCTTCGATACGAAGCAGCTGGTTGTATTTGGCCATACGGTCGGAGCGGCTCAATGAACCGGTCTTGATCTGTCCGGCGTTGGTGGCTACAGAGATGTCGGCGATGGTGGCATCTTCTGTTTCACCCGAACGGTGCGAGGTAACGCTGGTATAACCGTTGCGGTGCGCCATTTCAATTGCGTTGAGCGTTTCGGTGAGCGTACCAATCTGGTTCACCTTGATCAGGATTGAGTTGGCACAACCCAGCTTGATTCCCTTTTCAAGGAATTCCACGTTGGTCACGAACAGGTCGTCACCCACCAGCTGGCATCTGTCACCAATCTTTTCGGTGAGCAGTTTCCAGCCATCCCAGTCGCCTTCATCCATACCATCCTCGATCGAGTCGATAGGATACTTGGTGATCAGTTCTTCCAGGTAAGCGGCTTGCTCTTCACGGCTTCTTTTCTTGCCATTGGGACCTTCAAACTTGGAGTAGTCGTAGATACCGTCCTTGTAGAACTCGGAAGCGGCGCAGTCGAGACCGATCATCACATCCTTGCCCGGTGCATAGCCTGCATTCTTGATTGCTATAAGAATCGATTCCAGAGCCTCTTCGGTACCACCGGCCAGGTTGGGAGCAAAACCGCCTTCGTCACCTACGGCAGTGCTCAAGCCCTTGTCGTGAAGCACCTTCTTCAGTGAATGGAATACTTCAGCACCCATGCGGAGGCCTTCTCTGAAAGAGTTGGCGCCTACGGGGCGAATCATGAATTCCTGGAAGGCGATGGGGGCATCGGAGTGTGAACCTCCGTTGATGATGTTCATCATGGGAACGGGCAACACGTATGTGTTGGTACCACCGATATAACGATAGAGGGGAAGACCCAGATAATCGGCAGCTGCTTTTGCTACCGCCAGAGATACTCCCAGCAGTGCGTTGGCGCCCAGGTTCGATTTGGTCTTGGTACCATCCAGCTCCAGCATCTTGGCATCGATATTTGTCTGCTCCAGCACGTTCATACCCAACAATGCGGGTGCAATCACCTCGTTGATGTTTGTAACAGCTTTCAGCACACCTTTGCCAAGGTAACGGCCTTTGTCACCGTCGCGCAACTCAAGTGCTTCGTTCTCACCGGTTGAAGCACCGGACGGAACAGCAGCACGACCAAAAGCACCCGACTCGGTCAATACATCCACTTCTACGGTCGGATTCCCTCTGGAGTCCAACACTTCTCTTCCTGAAATACTTACGATTCTCATGTTGTTGAATTTTTATAGAATTTATCTTTATTGCATGCTAATTGATTGCCAGATAGGCCGATACCTGAAAACAGACTTTTATTGAAATCTAGATGCAAAGATACTGATTTTTTTCACGAATCTGAAGGTTTACAAAGGGAAAGTTGGTTAAAGGTTAATAAAGACAACCTTTAGGTATTCCATCCAGGAATTGGCGCATGACAAACAGTTAGTCTACTCCAGATGTAGCTAATTCAATTGAGATAACTGAATTGTGAGGCATGGTGAGTCCAGTTAAAAAATGCACACTGTCAGGCAACACCGCCATTGACAGAGGCAATCAGTGCACTCAGGTTGGAGGTGAGCAGCTTCACGGCTATGGCCATCAGGATCACGCCGAAAAACTTGCGTAGGATGTAGGCACCGCTCTCACCGAGGAGTCTTTTCACCTGATCGAGGTAGCGCAACACCAGATAAACGATTGCCAGGTTGAGCACTACCGCCAGTATGATATTGATGGTATGATACTCCGCCCGCATCGAGAGCAGCGTTGTGAAGCTCCCGGGCCCGGCAATCAGTGGAAAGACCACCGGGAACAAAGTTGATGAGTTGTCAGTACTGCTGCTATCGTTCTTGAAGATCTCCACCCCGAAGATCATCTCTATGGAGAGGATCAACAGCACCACAGCACCCGCCACCGCAAAAGCAGATATGTCAAGTTGAAAAAGTTTCAGGATCCACTCACCGATGAACAGGAAACCGATCAGAATGACCAACGAATAGGTAGCTGCCTTTTCCGGGTGAATTGATCTGTCCTGACTTCTCAGATTCAGGAAGATGGGTACCGATCCAGTCACATCAATGATTGCGAACAAAACCAAAAAGGCACTGATAATCTCAACTACATTAAAAACCATCATAAGGCAGAAATTAGAATAATGTCAGAATATTCTTACATTTTGGCACAAAAATAGACAATCGGCCCCGAATCTCCAAATCTTAGAAGAAAATCATCAACAATCAGATTGATTTTTTTCATTGATAAAGGGTTGGTTTTGCACCTGATTCAGTTATCAGATTGTCCAAATAACTTTTCAATGGTGAAGGAACTATTTAAGTCTTTCATAACATTCGAAGGAAAAGGGCAAAAAAAAAGGCTCTTGAAGTAAGAACCTTTTTTTGAATGATCATCGCTTCAGATGAATCATTTGTTTCATTCTTCCGCCTTGGCTGTTGCAGTAGCAGGTCCGTAGCGGTTGTTCAGGAAGGTGATCACATCATTTGTGATGTCATACTTTTTATCGGCATAAAGCACGGTGCTGGTGGTGCGGTTGCTTAAGATAATCTCAAAGTGCTTATCCTTGCTGAACTCAATCATCCTGGCTTTGATGGTATCTTCCATCTGAATATTCAGTTTCTCCTGCTCCAGCATGAACTCCTGTGTAAGGCGTTCGGCAAGTTGCTGGTACTCCTGGTTCATCTGCACAATCCGCTCCTGCTCCTGCTGTGCTCTCTCCTGGCTCAGGAAAGCGTTGTTGCGCAGCTTGCGTTCAAACTCCTGTGCAGCCGAGTTGATCTGGTTTTGACGCTGGTTAAGAGTGGCACGGGTGCTCTCTTCTTTCCGCAACAGCGATTCATTCAAATCCTTTGCGAAGTTGTAGTTAATCAAGAGGGAGTCTACATTCACATAGGCAATAGGCAAGGTAATGGAAGAATCATTCAACAAAAGTGAAAGATCTGTGCCGGAGTGGTTGTTTCCCTGTCTTCCTGCAGTAAAGTGCAAAATGTAAAGAATGATAAGGGCAACCGCCAGCACACCGCTGACGATGTAAGGAGTAGAATTCTTCATTGTAACGGATTTATAAATTTTGTGATTTCAACATTTTCTCTATTGGACTCTCTCTTCTGTGCATTTCGGCATCCTGTGATGTGGCACAGGTAATACCTCTCTCCTGCATAGCCTGGCACTCACCAATGTGAAGGCTTGGGAAAGAACCCTTGCGGGAGAAGAAAACCTTCATTCCCATCAAGAGGATGGCGATGAAGAGGATGACTATTCCTATAAGTACGATTTTGATCATATTGCCCGGTTTTTAACGCCGCAAAGATAGTCCAATTAGCCAATTAATCAGCATTTTTTTGGCTTAAAGATGCTAAATATTTTGTCCTCACCCGTTTTTATCGTATTTTTATCGTCAACATAACCATCAAAAAAAAATGAAAATGATGACCATAAAAGATTTACAACCTGCTGCCATCTGGCATTACTTCCATGATATCACCCAGATACCCAGACCATCTAAAAAAGAGGAACGGATACTGGCCTATCTGCTCAACTTCGCCAAAGAGCATCAATTGGAAGCCAAACAGGATCAGGCAGGAAACATACTGATCACCAAGCCCGCAACCCCGGGTCGAGAAGAAGCCCCCACAGTGATCCTCCAATCGCATGTGGATATGGTTTGCGAGAAAAACAGTGGTGTGGAGCACGATTTCGACAACGATCCCATCGAAACCATCATCGACGGTGACTGGATCAAGGCTAACGGCACCACACTGGGAGCCGACAACGGCATTGGTGTTGCCGCACAACTGGCACTTCTGGCTGCCGACGACATTGCTCACGGCAAGATTGAAGCTCTTTTCACGGTCGATGAAGAGACCGGTCTGACAGGTGCTTACTCTCTTGGGAAGGAGTTCCTCACCGGTAACATCCTGATCAACCTCGACACTGAAGAGGAGGGTGAGATCTATATCGGTTGTGCCGGTGGCAAGGGCACTCGGGCATATTTCAAATACAAGGAAAAAGAGGCACCAAAGGGTTACTTCTGGTTCCGCACCGAGGTGAAGGGTCTCCGCGGCGGACATTCGGGCAGTGATATTGACAAGGGCCTGGGGAATGCAAACAAGATCCTCTCCCGCTTTCTGAATTCACTCACCCGTAAGAAATATGGAATGGTACTCTCCGAGATAGGTGGCGGAAACCTGCACAATGCCATCCCACGTGAAGCCTATGCGTTGGTGGGTGTGAAAGCGAAGTACAAGGAGGAGATAAGAGTTAAGATCAACACCTTCCTTGCCGATCTGCAAAATGAGTACAAGCATACGGAACCGAAGCTTGATCTGTTGCTCGAATCAGCACCCATCCCCTCAAAGGTGATCAACAGGAAGACTACAGAGAGGCTGCTGCTTTCGCTCTGTGCCTGTCCGCACGGGGTGATTGGTATGAGCAGCGACATTGAAGGACTGGTAGAGACCTCCACCAACCTGGCCTCGGTGAAGATGCTGCCGGATTTGCGGATTGAGATAGGCACCAGCCAGCGCAGTTCGGTGGAATCGCAAAAACGTTACGTGGTTGAGATGGTCTCCTCGGTCTTCACCCTTGCAGGGGCCAGGGTAACCCACAGTGAAGGTTATCCGGGATGGAAACCCAATCCTGATTCAGCTATACTGGAACTGGCTAAAAATGAATACCAGAAACTTTATGACAAGGAGGCAAAGGTGAAAGCCATACATGCCGGACTGGAATGCGGACTCTTCCTGGAGAAATACCCCACTCTCGACATGATCTCAATCGGTCCCGACATGACAGATGTGCACTCTCCAGATGAGAAGATGAAGATCTCCTCCGTTGGGAAGTTCTGGGACTACCTGGTGAAGATATTGGAAGCGGTGTAGTCACACCTTCTCCGCAGCCGTAATGGAACGATTACTCCTTTCTTGCATGATCTGCTGGTTGGCATTTGCTCCACCCTCCTTCTCGAAGGAACCCTTTCGAGTGATGTTTTACAATGTGGAGAACCTATTCGACACCCGAAACGACACACTGAAAGAGGATGATCAGTTCCTGCCGGAGGGGTTCATGCACTGGACACCCTACAAATACTGGACAAAGCTGCGCAACCTCACACGGGTGATCACCGCTGTGGGTGAGATGTACTCTCCGGCGCTGATCGGTTTGTGCGAGGTTGAGAACGACAGCGTCATTTTCGACCTTACAAAGCGCTCTCCACTACGTGCCCAAGAGTATCAATACATCGTCACCGACTCGCCCGACGAA
>JAAZLV010000248.1 GCA_012799155.1 Bacteroidales bacterium
CGGTGTTGCTGGGTGAGCTGCGTAGCGAAACCAATGCTGGCTACCGGCACGAATGTTCCGGGACCCTTGTGCAGTGAATCCTGCGGCAATTCACGGTAGCCCAGGTTGTATCGTCCCGACAAGAAGTAACGGTTGTTTTTAAGTGCATTCCAGGTATCATTGAACCGCACGGGAATGTCGAGTGATGTGAAGCTCTCGCCCACAGCCTGGGGATCGGTGATAAACCGTTCATCGGTAATGCCGCCATTCTCGAACTGGGTGATGCTTCCCAGATGTACCATGGCATGAGCCTCCAGCCTGTCGGAGAGGTAGTTCCCGTAGAGGGAGAAGTTGTTGTGCTTGACCGACTGCTCAGCGTAAAAGCCACGGGAATTGATCATATCCACATCGAGACCAATGTTGAGACTTTTCCCGAAGTTGGAAGTAAGACGAGCTTCCAGTCGCTCTTCACGTGTCTGTTTGGGTCCCGCACGATGGTAACCCAGACGGGTATAGGGTACCCGTGTATTTACAAAGTTCAGCTTTTCAGGATCTTTCAGGTAGTGACTGTAGACATTGTTGAAAAGGAAGGTCTCAGTCTCTCCCCTGTCGAAGAAGATCTTGGAGATTGTCGGAGAACCAAGTGTCCCCAGAAAACCCATGGCAGTGGAGTAGCTGTCGGGCAGCGTAGAGTGCTGAAAGTTGTGCAGCAGCGTGTCCGACACTGCCGGTAAGCGGTTGCCGGTGCGGGCATCCAATCGCCAGATAGTCATGCGCGCCAGCTTTTGCAACGAGTCGGCCTCCGCTCCATGATCATGGATGAGATGATCCAGGTGTGATGACTCTCGGGGCAACAGATCGAGCGAGTCCGGGTCGCTGGTGATCTGCGATGAATCGGGCATGATGATGCGTGCCTGTGAGAAGGCTGCACCCACGCTGAGAAGAGTAGCGAGAAGCGATATGATCAGCTTATTTTTCATCGGGTGCAAACTTACATAAAAAAATGCCATGCAGTGTCATGCCACACTCTCTTTCTGCTATTTTTGATAATTTTTAGGAAGCCTTTTCTAATCAGTGATTCCCATTTTTCTCATCAAAAAACTGGCATTCATGTTTCGCGCAATACCCACCTGCAGTTTATAGCTATAGGTCAGGGCATCATCGTGTATGAGGGCATCAAAGTGCCAGTTCTTAATCACCTCAGGGTATTGCGTCTCGAGGTTACCCAACGCCAGATCGTGTGTGGCAATGATCCCACATCCACCGAGACCGACCAACCGCTTTATCAATGCCTGTGACCCCCGTTGTTTATCCTCGGAGTTGGTACCTTTCAATATCTCATCCAAAATGATCAACATACCCTCTTCACCTGAAACCAACCGGTCGATAATCATCTTCAAACGCTTTAGTTCCGCAAAGAAATAGGACTCACTGTTTACCAGTGAGTCGGAGGTACGCAGGTTGGTCAGCAACCTCCCCGGATAAAACGACAATCGCTCCGCATTAACGGGCAAACCGACTGATGCCAGCAGATGATTGATCCCGATTGTTCTCAGATAGGTACTCTTGCCCGCCATATTTGCTCCTGTAACGATCATGAAACTGGGTTTATGAGAAAGATCAATGTCGTTCTTCACGCATTTCTCGCGCGGGATGAGCGGGTGACCCAGCCCTTCACCACGAAAGCAATGGCTGTCAGAAATCCTGGGGTAGCAGTAATCGGGATGGTTGACAGCAAAAGTACCCAGTGATATCAATGCATCTATTTCTGCCAATGATGCAAACCAGGCATCCACATCACCTCCATGATGCTTCATCCATCTCTCAATTTTCAAAGCGTAGAGCGTTGTCCATAGAAACAGAGGGTTCAGCAGCAGCATGGCGAGTGTAAAACCCACGTCGAGGTTGCGGCTCAATTGCGACAATTCTCTGATCGCATCAGAAGCTTTTTTGTGAGGGATAAGTTGCTTTTGCAGCAACTTAAACAGTTGCGACTCGCATTTCTCCTGTTCTGAAATCTTAAACAGGGTAGCAAATGCATCCAATCGTTTGGATCGTTTATCAAACAACATCCATATAGCCTTCACCCTTTTCATGGGAATCAGGGATAATGCGAATGTGAAAAGATAAAGATAGAGAAAGAGGCCACCGGGCACAATTCCTGTAAGCCATAAAAGGATAAAAACAAGATAGAGAAAGGGTGTGATCCAAACGGCAGCATTCCAAATCTTATTCTGAGACAACCCATTATTGGGACTCGAAGCAGTAAAATGCAACTCTTTCACAGAAGAAGAGGATATTTTCATCCCCGCCGTTCTAAAATGCAAACAGAATTCCTCCTTGCCTGCCAACTCCATGATGGTTTGTTGTCTGCCAAGAATCGCATCTTTATCGGTCAACGGATTTTGAATCATCTCGGCCAGTCTTTGTTCTCCAAAAGACAACACCGTCCTGTTAATCTGCTGAAAAAATGAGTTCTCTCCAAAGATATCCAGATCATAACTGAACGGATGAGTAGGATCTGTCATCTCAGAAGCACCATTAAAAACAGAAAAATCATGACGAAATGCTTTTAATTCATTTTCAGCCAACAGAATCAGGGACTCGGCTGACTCTTTCAGGTCCAATAACCTGTCATGCTTATTGAATAAAAAAGCAAAAGAAAGAGCCATGACAATGAGAAGTGGAATAAGCAGCTGGTAATCACCTACAAGCATATAGATCGCTATAAGGGTTCCGACAAATAGGATTAACCGAAAAGTGCCCAAAAGATGCATTTGTTTACCAAGTCGATCGCTCTTTTTTCTGTTCTCAGATACCAATCTCTCGTACGTAATTATCCTCTCTTCAATCATCATGTTCACGATTAATGTTCTTTGGATACAAATCTATATAAAAAACCGCCATGGAACTTTATGAATGTACTATTTATAAAAAAATGCAGATATGCTTTCGTTTTAAAATAATTCCGTTATCTTTGCAGCATCAAAAGAATAAAATGAAAGCAAACAAGTTCCATCATCATCATTTTCACACTTGCAATCAGGCGAGCTGAAATAGATGTGTGTGAACACTAACAATATTTATAGACCCGTCTGAAGTGCATCAGGCGGGCTTTTTTTTTCCGACATCGATGCATTCAGACAAATGAAAAGAAAAATGGAAAAAATCAAGATTGCAATCCAAAAAAGCGGACGGCTGAGCGAGAAATCACTTGAGTTGCTCACCGAGTGCGGAATCAAAGTCTCCAATGGAGATCGTAAGCTCAAAACCACAGCCCGTAATTTTCCCATGGAGATCCTCTTCCTTCGGGACGATGACATTCCACAATATGTAGAGCAGGGTGTTGCCGATATTGGTATCCTGGGTGAAAATGAGGTGTGGGAGAAGGAGAAAGATGTGACGGTAGTCGAGAAACTGGGCTTTAGCAACTGCCGTCTCTCTCTTGCCATTCCCAGAGAAGAGGTATACACCGGACTTGAATATTTCAAAGGGAAACGAATCGCTACCAGTTATCCGAAGATTCTAGGCAACTATTTCCGGGAAAAAGATATCGAGGTAAAGATTGAAGAACTGGGTGGCAGCGTTGAAA
>JAAZLV010000249.1 GCA_012799155.1 Bacteroidales bacterium
AGATCACCCATCTCTTTCTCCCTGCATTGATCAATCTGCTGGTTGTTTTGGGCATCTCTCATTTTTGGCTCTTCAAGAAAGGTACTGTACTACGGCAAAGTCGTAATTTGTCTGCCGATGAATTATATCTTGAAAAAATTCCCCAACGATCCCGTGTTATAATTTTCTGGATTGGGATTCTTTCTCTTTCCCTGGTACCACTGTTTCAATCAATCACCCATCTCCCGGCATTTATGTGTGTGTTGCTTGGATTGGTCTTGTTGTGGATATATACCGATCTCTCCTATGGCAAGATCAGGGATATTGTGGACTCTGATAAATTGCGTATTCCAAACTTGTCACGTTCGGTGGATATTCCAACCATATTTTTTTTCTTTGGCATCCTTATGTCAGTTGCCGCAATGAATGTTAGCGGTCAGCTATTACAGTTTTCAAGTTTCCTTACTTCATGGGTATCTGAACCCTATCTGTTGAGTATAATCATTGGTGCGGTTTCCTCGTTGATCGATAATGTTGCACTGGTCTCGGCAACAATGGCGATGTTTCCACTCCCTGATAGCATGACGAACCTTACTCCCTATATGCAATATTTCATGGCGGATGGTGGATTCTGGACCCTTTTGGCCTATACGGGCGTAACAGGTGGCAGCATCCTGATTATCGGATCAGCGACAGGTGTCGCGGTGATGGGACTTGAGAAAATCAGTTTTGGATACTACCTGAAGCGTTTTACACCGCTTGCAATACTAGGCTATGTAGCCGGTATTCTGGTATTTCTGTTGTTGTCCTGAGATGTGAACAACAATAGCCAACAAGTCGATTGCGGTTACAATTGTTTCATTCTGGAATCCGATCCAACAACCACTTCTTTCAATCTGGGTTAGGCATCAATCATGATGCTATAGACCGCTACATTCTCATTTTTATTGCAACTTTCGGATAAAAATTGCTATTTTTGCTTTTATAACCTTGAGATGAATTAGCTGCCTATGAAATTTTCACTTTCCAATCAGCTGCCACCCATGCCCGTCATTGATAAATCGATTCGGCGTGCCCCTGACAGGGGATACCGACTTACCAAAGCGCAAACCCTCACCGCGTTGCAAAATGCTCTGCGTTACATACCTCCTGCCCTGCATAAATCATTGGCACCGGAGTTCCTGGAAGAGTTGCGCAGCCGTGGACGCATCTACGGCTATCGCTACCGTCCCGAAGGAGATCTGAAAGCCAAGCCTGTGGATCACTACAAGGGAAACTGCCTGGAGGGGAAAGCTTTTCAGTTGATGATTGACAACAACCTCAGCTTCGACATTGCACTCTACCCCTACGAGCTGGTCACCTATGGCGAGACGGGACAGGTGTGTCAGAACTGGATGCAATACCGTCTCATCAAACAATACCTGGAGGTGATGACACGTGAGCAGACGTTGGTGGTGGAGAGCGGACATCCGCTGGGGCTCTTCCGCTCCCGTCCCGATGCACCGCGCGTGATCATCACCAACTCGATGATGGTGGGTATGTTCAACAACCAGGCCGACTGGGAGGTGGCGGCGCAACTGGGTGTGGCCAACTACGGACAGATGACCGCCGGTGGGTGGATGTACATCGGTCCCCAGGGCATCGTCCACGGCACCTTCAACACCCTGCTCAACGCGGGACGGCTTCGCTTGGGCGTCCCACAGGAGGGTGATCTGAGGGGTCGCCTTTTCGTCTCCTCCGGTCTCGGTGGCATGAGTGGTGCCCAACCCAAGGCGGCTGATATCGCCGGGGCGGTGTCGGTCATCGCTGAAGTGGATGGCTCACGCATCGAAACCCGCAGTCGACAGGGATGGGTGAAGCGTGTCACCGGTGACCTACAGCAAGCGTTCGACTGGGCTGGTGAAGCGATGAAACGAAAAGAACCACTCTCTATTGCCTATCATGGTAATATTGTGGAGCTGCTGGAGTATGCGGCCGATAAGGAAATAAAGATTGATCTGCTGAGCGATCAGACCTCCTGCCATGAACCCTACAGCGGCGGTTACTGCCCTGTGGGGATCAGTTATGAGGAGCGCACCCGGTTGCTGCATGATGAACGGAATAAGTTCAGGGAGCTGGTCGATCTGTCGCTACAACGTCATTACCGGGTTATTGCCCGCCTGACTGAGCGGGGCACCTATTTCTTTGACTACGGCAACTCCTTCATGAAGGCAGTTTACGATGCCGGTGTGAAAGAGATATCACGCAACGGCATCGATGAGAAGGATGGGTTTATCTGGCCCTCCTATGTGGAGGATATCATGGGTCCAGAGTTGTTTGACTATGGCTACGGTCCTTTCCGCTGGGTTTGTCTGAGCGGGATGCCGGAGGATCTCATGAAAACCGACCGGGCGGCAATGGCCTGCATTGACCCGCACCGGCGTGCGCAGGACCGTGACAACTGGATTTGGATTCGGGATGCGGAGAAACACCAACTTGTGGTGGGCAGCCAGGCACGCATCCTCTACCAGGATGCCGAGGGACGGTTGAAGATAGCATTGCGCTTCAATGAGATGGTGCGCAACGGTGAGATCGGCCCTGTGATGCTGGGACGTGACCACCATGACGTGAGCGGCACCGATTCCCCCTTCCGGGAGACGGCCAACATCCGCGACGGTAGCAATGTGATGGCCGACATGGCTGTGCAGTGCTTCGCCGGCAACGCTGCCCGTGGCATGAGCCTTGTGGCGCTGCACAACGGAGGCGGTGTGGGTATTGGCAAGGCGGTGAACGGTGGCTTCGGCATGGTGCTCGACGGCAGCGAGCGGGTGGATGAGATCCTCCGCAGTGCCATGTTGTGGGATGTGATGGGCGGCGTGGCACGTCGTGCCTGGGCCCGCAACCCTCATGCCATCGAGACCGTGCAAGGTTTCAACCGTTCATATGCAGAAGATTACAACATCACTGAACCCTACGAATCTGACAGGGAGATGCTGGATAATCTGTTGAAGGGAGTCTGATTTGAAATATTCAGTTACCAAAAGAGAGAGAATTCACAAAATATAACGATACATTTGCATCTAAGCAATTCAATAAAGCAGAAAACTAATTGATGTCTATGAATAGAATCATGGAGTGCGTACCCAATTTCAGCGAGGGACGCGACAAAGCAAAAGTGGAGCAGAT
>JAAZLV010000250.1 GCA_012799155.1 Bacteroidales bacterium
TACCGTGAATGTCGCACCCAATCCCGACCAGACAGCATATCCCACACTCACGTTAATGCCGTTGTCAATTGCCTTGTAGAGCATCAACATGCTCAATGAAACTGATCCCAAAAAAACCAGTACCCATAATATCATCTCCCTGCCGTTGGATGCAGAGATTTTGGAGAGACTGAACGCAAACAGAGCTTCAAATAACCCACCTATCAGTAAAAAGATCCAGTTCATCATTTTAATCTTTACCTGCAAAGATAACAGTTTATCGGTTGAGTGTCCACCTGATTATAATTTACATTTAGCGAATTCCTATTACTGAACTGAACACTTTTGCAAGACATCGGTGTCTATCCCCTCATAATCCCCTCATACTTTTATGAGGGGATGATGAGGGGATGATGAAGGGATAGACACGAATGTATTGTGGATTTCACGCCTTCTACAGAGACAGGATTAAAAGACGCAGCGAGTATGGATTCCCCCTATCCCGCTCTGAGAACAACTTCTGAGAGTTGTTTACAAGTTGTTGATAACCTGTTCGTATGTTGTTCACAACAACAACCAAAAATATTTGCTTTTTCTTCTTCACTATTGTTATATTTGCAAACAACGATAACAAAACAGTTCCGCATTAGACGGTAAAAAGTTATAGGAGTTCATTGACATTTTGTACACAACCGGAAAAGATTGCATTCAGGAGAAGAACGGACTTGTTCGATGCTTCTCCGTGTGTTTGTTGATGATGGCTTCCCGCTTTTTATCACTACACAGGATGACAATTCTACCACATGCACTTACCTGCAGCCTCTGCACATTGATGCCCATGGGCAACAGTGTTTTCAGCGAAAAAGCGTGATGGAACAATGAAACGAATGGTAAAACAGATGTTTCATACCCCATTTCGTCCAGCTTAGACGGAGATCATCTTTCGGGTTCTCGGAATTCTCAACGGAATGATGAAGCTTGGTAAAATGATCGACAGGTATAAAAAGGTCGTTGAGGAGTGATTGACCGGTTTCGGGAAAAAGGATGTTCTACTACATCAACTCACCTCGTTCGCGGGGGAGAGAGAGATGGTAAGAATGTTCGGGGCTGAATACCCTTACACGAAAAGCGCTTCTTGCATGCATCGCCGATGACAGGTTCGCCTGAATAAGTGAGAGCATTGCAGAAAACGTTTGTGTATCTATTCTGCTTCACAGTTCGGAAAAAACATATCAAACGATTGAATGTTATCGAAACGAATGATATTGTGACTTCCCTGAACAGCTTAAACAGCTTCAAACACTGTTTCTGATGTTTTTCGAAGTATCTGCACTCTGAAGTATTTTGCCTGCAGCACGAAAAAGATAAACCTCCAAGTTTATTGGCTTCAAACTGCGTTTCTCAAGAACAAGGCACACACGGCACCGCAACAGCAGTGTAATGAAGTGACCGTTTGGTACAAGACGATTTGAACTCCTACCCACAAGAAGCCCCGGACATCCGGGGCTTTTTTTTTGCTTTTAACTGAGGGTCAGGATCATTTGATGATCAGCAGCCAGCCTGCGCATATTGAGAATGGCATAACGCATGCGGCCCAGTGCCGTATTGATACTTACGCCCGTGTTGTCAGCGATCTCCTTGAAGCTCAATTCTTCGTAATATCGCATCTCCACCACCTCACGCTGTGCGTGGGGCAGGTGTTTTACCAATTTTTTCACATCGCTGTGAACCTGCCTTCTCACCAGTTCACCCTCCACAGTTTCTTCACAAAGTGTAGGATTGTTGAACAAGTCCATGCCCCATTCATCGTTTGAAAGGGTCTTCTCATTTTTCTTCTGCCGGAAGTAATCGATCATCAGGTTATGTGCAATGCGCATCAGCCAGGAACGGAAACGGCCGCTCTCGGTATAACGTCCTTGTCGGATGGTGGTGATCGCCTTGCAGAAGGTCTCCTGGAAGAAATCGTCCGCAAGATTTTTGTTTCGTATGGTGTAGAGGATGTAACTGAATACCACCTGCTGGTGTCTGTCCAGTAACTGATCAAACGCTTCATCGTTGCCGTCGGCATACATGACGACCAACTCCTCATCGGTCATCGTGCTGAGAATATCCATAGCTTTACTGCTTTAATTGTTATGTGCAATGTTCGGAGTAAAGTGGACCTATAGGCAATCGATTTTAGCGTTTGTTATTTTTCAGTAACAAAGTAAAA
>JAAZLV010000251.1 GCA_012799155.1 Bacteroidales bacterium
CTAAGTATCAAAATATCAAAGAAATAGATGAAGTGGATTTAACGCTGGTTGAGCTCTTGTTGTTAACTCTATTTTATTCATATTGACTTGTTTAACGCTTATTCACTCAGCTCGATGGGGTTGTAGGGTTTCGAACGATAAGCGGACTGAGGCAGCTCTGTAAAAAGCTGTCCTGTGTTGGAGATATGTGCACCTGGATTACCCATGTAGATTTTTTGTTTCTGATAAAACTGTTTGCCAATTTGGCTAGACATGGGAAAGGACAAGGCGTCTGCCCCTCCAATAAAAATTGGAGGGGCTTGGGAGTGGGCTTGGAGTGGGCTTGGAGGGGCACCAGCCCAGTCCTTACCGAATCCAATCTCTCTCCTCCTGCAAAAGTTGCTGTTTTTTTACAAGCCTACCGATCTTTTGGCGTGTCGGTCATATGAAACAGGAGGGTGCCTCCGTCCATAATCTGTTCGTAGGTGATGAAATTCTGTTCGTAGGGCGCCCCGTTCCACTCGATTTTATCGACATACATATTCTCCCAGGAGAAGTTGCCGGTCTCCGGTCCCGGCTGCATCATGCCCAGCGGGTAGGTGGCACCGGGGAAGGTATGTCCCGTGAAGGCGGTCCCGATGAAAGGGTTCACATATTGCGTCAGGTCGCCCTCGTCATTTTGGGTCGAATTGCTGCTCTTCTTCGTGCAGGCCAGCGCCAGCAGAAGGGTGGTGAAAAGGAGTATATTTTTTTCATATTAACGTATTAACGTACCAACTTACTAACGTTCTAGCGTTCTAATCCTCTTTCTTCGCCCGTTTCGATTCCCAGACGAAGTAGGCGAGGAGGCCGATAAAGGCGATAAGCGCGGTGATCTGTGCACCGGTGCCGTGTGGGTCTGCCCACAGGTTGAGGTTGAGCACTTCGCCGTTGCCGGTGAGGAAGATAATCAGGGCACCCAGTACGCCGAAGAGCGCTGCCCCGGCGATGAAGCCGGAGGAGATGAGGATGGCGCGCTGGTGACGGGCGTTGTTGAGCGCCTTGTCCTTGCTGCTCTTGTTGATCCAGTGGTTGAGCAGTCCCCCCACCACCAGGGGTGTGTTGAGCGGCAGCGGGATGAACATGCCGAGGGCGAAGGCGAGGGGTGAGATGCCGAGCCAGTTGACCAGGATGGCGATGATGGCGCCGATGCCGAGGAGCATCCAGCTGACACCGCTGCCGGCCATGAGCGGTTCGATGATGGCTGCCATGGCGTTGGCCTGCGGGGCCACCATCGGGTTGGGGTGCTCGGGGGTGGCGACGAAGCCATAGGCCTCGTTCAGGATGAAGATGACCGCTCCCACGGTGGCTGCCGACACCAGGGTGCCGAGGAACTTCCAGGACTCCTGTTTGGCGGGTGTGGTGCCGATCCAGTACCCGATCTTGAGGTCGGTGACGAAGCCGCCCGCCATGGAGAGGGCGGTGCAGACGATGCCGCCGATGATCAGTCCGCTCACCATTCCCTGCCATCCCTCGAGGCCTACAGCCACCAGGATCACGGAGGAGAGGATCAGCGTCATGAGCGTCATGCCCGACACCGGGTTGGAGCCTACGATGGCGATGGCGTTGGCTGCCACGGTGGTGAAGAGGAAGGAGATGATGGTGACGGTGAGCAGTGCCACGATGGCCTGCACCAGTGTGATCTCCACACCGAAGAGGAGGAAGATGAAGACGGCGATGAGCGTGAGGAAGAGGAAGAGCATCACGAACGACATCGCCAGGTCGCGCTGCGTACGCTTCCCTTTCTCCTTGACACCACCGGCCACCCCTTTCTTGCTGACGGCCAGCTTGAAGGCGCTGCCGATGACACCGGAGGACTTTATGATGCCGATGATGCCGGCCATGGCGATGGCGCCGATGCCGATGGGACGCACGTAGGTGGCGAAGATATCTTCTGCCGAGAGGGCGGCAAAGGGATTCATACCGCCATTGGCGGCTGCCAGTGCACCGATCTCATTCACCAGCGGGATCAGCACCAGCCAGGAGAGGAGCGATCCCACGGTGATGATCACCGCGAAGCGGAGTCCTACGAGGTAGCCGAAGCTGAAGATGAGGGCGCTGACGTTGAACTTGAGCACCATCTTGAACTTATCGGCCAGCACCGCTCCAGCGGGGATGATGCGGGTGGTGATCTCCTCGCTCCAGAGACGGAAGGCGGAGAAGCAGAAGTCGAACAGCCCGCCGATGAGGCCGCTGGTGATCAGCAGCCGGGCCTGGTTGCCCCCCTTCTCACCGGTCATCAGGATCTCGGTGGTGGCGGTAGCCTCCGGGAAGGGGAGCTTGCCGTGCATATCCTTGACGAAGTACTTGCGGAAGGGGATCAGGAAGAGAATTCCAAGGAATCCGCCAAAGAGGGAGGAGAAGAAGATCTGCCAGAAGTTGATCTGAATCTCGGGGTATTTGGCCTGCAGGATGTAGAGCCCCGGGATGGTGAAGATGGCACCCGCCACGATGACGCCGGAGGAGGCACCGATGGACTGGATGATGACGTTCTGTCCCAGTGCATTCTTGCGGCGGAAGGCTGCGGAGGCCCCTACGGCGATGATGGAGATGGGGATGGCTGCCTCGAACACCTGCCCGATTTTGAGTCCCGAGTAGGCGGCCGCGGCGGAGAAGATCACCGCCATGAGCAGTCCCATGCCCACCGACCAGGAGGTGACCTCCTTCACCGGTTTGTCTTCCGGCAACACCGGCTTGTACTCTTCTCCCGGCTGCAGCTCGCTGTATGCGTTGCCGGGCAGTTCCATTGCTTTCTTTTCTACTTCGTTTGGTTCCATAATTGTTTTTTACGATTGGCTGTTGTATTGGATTCTGGTTCGATGTTTTCAGTAATCAGCTGTCAACTTTGAATTATGAACTCTGAACTCTGAACTCTGAACGGAGAACCAAGAACCAATAAACCTGCTAACGTTTTCAAATTTTGCCGAAAATACAAAAAAAAGCCGATATGGAAAGCCGTTTTTGTTAACTTTGCGTGAAAATGACGGTTTGGGGATGTTCGTTTGCGAAGGGAGAGAAGATCCTCAGCAGATGGATTGCAAATCCCGGGTTATTTTAAAGTAGATAATTTGAAAATACGACCATATGAAGATTAGCAGATCTCTTTTTGTACTGCTGACAGCAGCGGCATTGTGTTTGTTCCAGTCGCTGGATGGCAGGATGCAGGCCCAGGATTACACCCTGCAGGATATTGTGGGGGGTAAGTTCAGCGAGCGTGGCGTGGCCACCTTCACCTCGTCGCACGACGGGAGCCATTACTACAAGGCCGACGGAGAGCGCAGGGCGGTAGTGAAGCATGCCTACGCTACCGGTGAGGCGGTGGATACTTTGTTTGACACCCGCACGGCGCGCAACTGCACCTTCGAAACGTTCCAGGGCTTCCTGGTGAGTCCCGACGAGAACAGGGTGCTGGTTTACCGCGACCGGGAAGAGATCTATCGCCATTCGTTCCGGGCCGACTACTACTACCACGACGTGCGGCGCAACATGGTGCGGCGGCTGAGTGATCAGCCGGCAAAGCAGATGGTGCCGGTCTTCTCACCCGACAGCAGGATGCTGGCCTACGTGGTAGATAACAACATCTTCCTCACCAAGTTCGACTTCGACACGGAGTCGCAGGTGACCGACGACGGGGTGCTCAACAGCGTGATCAATGGTGCCACCGACTGGGTCTACGAGGAGGAGTTTGCCGTGACGCGGCTGATGGAGTTCTCGCCCGACAGCAAGCTGCTCGCCTTTGTGCGTACCGACGAGTCGGCCGTGAAGGAGTTCTCCTTCCAGACCTACAACGGGGAGCTTTACCCCGGCATGCGCCGTTTCAAGTACCCCAAGCCAGGTGAGGCCAACGCCACGGTGGAATGCCGCGTGTTCGACATCGCCGCCCGCACTACCCGCACCATGGAACTCCCCTCCGACGCGGATGGTTATATTCCCCGCATCACCTTTACGCCCAACGCGGAGCAGTTGGCGGTGATGACCCTCAACAGGAACCAGAACCGGTTCGACATGTATTTCGTGAACCCCCGCTCGACGGTCGCCAAGTTGATCCTCCGTGAGGAGAGCGACAGCTATATAGACTCCGAATGGCTCAGCTCCATCCACTTCATGGGCGACAAGTTTACCTGGGTCTCGGAGCGGGATGGCTACAGCCACATCTATCTTTACGGTCTTACGGGCACATTGCAGAAGCAGCTCACGCGGGGCAGCTACGACGTGACCGATCTGCTGGCCGTGGATGAAGCATCACAAACCATATGGTATCAGGCGGCCAACGAGAGTCCCCTGCGCCGTAACATCTACCGCCTCAACATTAACAAAGGGGAGCCGCAGAAGCTCTCCCCAAAGCCGGGATTCAACACGGCTTCCTTCAGTAACAATGGGCGCTACTTTGTGCTGCGGCACAGCGATGCACGCACACCCACGGTGATCACGTTGCACGACGGGACCGGGAAGCAGTTGCGCCTGC
The DNA here is from genome assembly GCA_012799155.1 of Bacteroidales bacterium. Lineage (GTDB taxonomy): Bacteria > Bacteroidota > Bacteroidia > Bacteroidales > Dysgonomonadaceae > Proteiniphilum. The sequence continues at coordinate 4,484 of JAAZLV010000251.1, forward strand.
TGGAAGAGAATGCTGCGTTGCGTAGTACCCTGGCATCTGTCAACATTCCACAGCGTGAGTTCATCACCCTGCCTGCAGCGGACGGGACTACGCAGCTCAACGGCTGGATATTGAAGCCGGCGGACTTCAACCCGGCGAAGCAGTACCCTGTTGTGATGGTGCAGTACAGCGGTCCCAACTCGCAGGAGGTGCAGGACAAGTACAACGTCTCCTGGTACCATGCGTTGCTTGGCGAGGGAATCATCGTGGCCGCTGTGGACGGTCGCGGCACCGCCGCCCGCGGGGAGGC
>JAAZLV010000252.1 GCA_012799155.1 Bacteroidales bacterium
ATTGCAAATGAATTCTACCCCGATCTGATTGACGCCAACCATGCCTACAAGGTCTCCAGCTGGCTCTTCGGGTGCCATCTCTATCACAACTATTCACTGGTGGCCACCCTGGGTGCTACACGCCCCAAGGAGGTGTTCTACGGCAATAACAGGGCCGACTTCTCCGTTATCCCCGGCAACATGGCGCCGGGCATCCTCTTCCGGCAGCCGGATCACTTCGAGAACTATGACGACTGGCCTTTCCTTTGGGGACAGAACGAAGGGACCATCGCCGGCAATACCGGTTACCTCATCTTTGGCTCCGCATTCAAGAATATGGTGGAACGATAAATGAAAAAAGGGCTTGTTGATTTACCAACAAGCCCTTTTTGTTCTTTCTGTTTTACTCCCGCTCACGGGAGAGGTTGCCGAAGAGGATCGCGTTCACAAAGGTACGCGACGTGGCATCCCATATGCCACGGAACAGGGGATCACCGGCAAACAGTATCACGCTGCCACTCCCGGATCGCTCTGCCGTGAGCCAGGCTGATCCCTTCATACCGGCCAATTGTCCTGGTGTGATGTAACCGTTCAGCAGCGGTGTCTGGCTGTAGGTGGAGACTGCATTGCTACCGGCTTCGATGAAAAGCGTCTGCTCGAGTATCACCGGCAATCGATTGACGGTGAGTCCGTAAGCAAGTGGATGGGTGAGATCGATCTCCGTCTGGAAGATCGATGTGGGTACCCGCTCTTGTGAGCGACCGCCTGTGGTGGGAGCCTCCCCACCGGCCACGGTGTCTTTCCTTGTAACATGCTTTGCCCTGGAGATGCCATTGGCAATGGCCCACCCTGTGGCCCTGTTGAGCGTGATCAGCGTGCCTCCGCTCTCCACCCAACTCTTTAATGCCTGGCGATCTCTCTCCTCCAGAAACGAATAGCTACCGCTCACAAAGATGATCCTGTTGTAGCTGTTCAGCGGTACACGACGGAACTGGTCGGCATCGACACGCGTGAGCGGGTAACGCAGTTGCTGGTCGAAGAGATGCCATACTTCTCCCGCTTCGAGCGAGGAGATATCTCCACCGGTGACCACCAACACCTTGGGTACCTCAACGCGCTTGAAGCTGCTGCTGCCCAGATCGACACCGGCAAGGTTGAACCCTGTGGCTACCGGCACGATCTCCACCTGCTCCTGACTGCCAAGTGTGGCCAGCAGGGTGTGCAGCGTGGAGGAATCGACCGGCTGATTGGCTACGGTGATCAACAGGCTGCCGGGGACGAAGGCTTGCTCACCTTCCCCCCGCCTGATGGTGAAGGGGCTCTGTGCTGTCTTCACCCGGATATCGTTTTCCAGCAGACGGAGCAGCAGTTGCTGACTGTTGGAGTCCCTGAAGTCGACAAGATAGGCATAATTTGATTGTTGCAACGTACTGTGGACAGCCACGGGTGGTGTAAGCACCCTTGCTCCCCGCGATGCTGAAGAGGTGACGCCATAGGAGAGTCCGCTGGAGTGGGCCACCGAGAAGCCGGCACCATAGCCCAGGTTGTGGTCATCCGCATAGTCGGCCTTGTCGTCGAAGATGATCCCGACCAAGGCGCTGTTGGGTTGCACAGCCGGAATCAGATAGGACTTGCCCTTCTCATAGGTGACACTGTCGAGAGTGACATCACGGTCGTTCTCATACACCTCCAGCCGGTGATCGAGCAACAGACGGACAAACTTGTGCAGGCGCGACAGGTCGTGGTTGTCGCCAATGAGATAGCTCCTTCCCGCCTCACGGCCTTTCTGTGAAGGGGTGAAGAAGGTGCGCTGAAGCGCCAACAGCTTCTCCCTGTTATCGATGGCGGCATCCACCGTTGCCAGGGAGGTGACAAGCTGGTTGCGTATCGTAAATGGAAAGGTGACAACGCCATTGTCTGACTCCTGTCGCAGCCCGCGTGATGAGCCCTGTTCGAAAAGAATTCCCACACCCCCGTTATAGTCAGGATAGGTGGAGCCGAAATTGGGGTTCTTGTTGTCGTACGACTCCTTGGTGTAATAGAATGAACCGATGCCGTCAAGGGCGCGGGCGAAGTAGTCGGCAAAGAGTCGGTTCAATGCATAGTTCTCCTGTGGCACAAAGCGGCTCTCGGCACCGTTGGGGTCGGTTGGCTCGAAAAAGAAGGTGGTGTTGCTGCCCATCTCGTGGTGATCGGCCTGCACATGGGGCAGCCAATCCTGGTAGAGGGCCACCCGTGCCTTGCTCTCAGGGTGTACAAGGTTCACCCAGTCGCGGTTCAGGTCGAACCAGTAGTGATTCCCCCTACCGCGGGGCCACCCTTCGCTGTGCTCCCTATCCCAGGGGGAGGTGTTGTAGGTGTGGACGCTGCTGTTGGAGTTGACCCAGGAGGCAAAACGTTCCTGGCCGTCGGGGTTGCGGACCGGGTCGATGAAGATGATAGCCTCTTCCAACTGCCGGAGCACCTCCTCACTTTCTGCCGCAACATAATAATAGGCTGAGAGCAGTGCCGCCTCCGAGGCGGAGACCTCATTGCCATGTACGCTGTATCCCAGGAAGATCACCAGTGGTGTCTCCGCATCTTCTCCTTGTCGCACCTTCTCCCGCGCATCGCGGTATTGCGACAGATTGAGGATGTGCCCGGGCGATGAAACAGCAAGCACATGGATCTTTCGTTGTTCGTGGGTGCGACCGATCTCAAGAAGCTCCACCCGTTCGGATAGCTCTGCCAGTCGTTCGAAATAGGCATTGATGCGACTGTGCTCGGTGATGCGGCTGCCCACAGGGTATCCCAGGAACTCCTCGGGTGTCGGTATGCGCGCATCGAAACGGGTATCGGCAGGAATATAGTATGCCAGCTCTTCCGACAGGGCGTTCCCTGTTCGCAACAATCCTGCAAGCATCAGTATGAACAAGATTCTTTTTTTCATTTGTCGCTCTATTTATCACCCAACAGGTTATTCAACGTCTCCTGCAACTCATCGCCACGCAGGTTTTTGGCTACAATGATCCCATCACGGTCGATGAGGAAGTTGGCAGGAATGCCCCGCACACCATACAGCTTGGCCGGTGCGCTATCCCAATGTGCAAGGTCGGAGACATGCGTCCAGGTGAGGCTGTCCTTCTCAATGGCTGCCAGCCAGCTATCACGGTTCTTGTCGAGCGAGACGGCGAAGATATCGAACCCCTTGTCGTGATAGGTCTGGTATGCCTTCACCAGATGTGGGTTCTCACGTCGGCAGGGACCGCACCATGAGGCCCAGAAGTCGAGCAGCAGGTATTGCTCTTTTCCCAGGTGATCGGAGAACTGCACCGGGTTGCCATCGGGATCGTTCAACAGGAAATCGGGCGCCTGTTTGCCCACATGGACCTTGTCGAGCGTGGCGGCAAGATCCTCCAGCACCTCCACATAGTGTGTCTCCCGCAATGAGGGGTCGAGCAATGCCAGGTTGTTGCGTATCTCTTCCGGTGAGAGCCGGTAGGAGTAGTCGCGGTAGAGGGCGTAGGCCGACACTAGCGAGGCGGGGTGCTCCCGGATTAGGGAGTCGATTGGCACATTGCGCTTCGACTTGTAGGCCACAAATAGGTCGTGCAGCGCAGATCCCTCCACGGTAGTGTTGCGGTAGTTGCGCGCCGAGTCCAGGTGTACGGTGGCCGGCTGCTCATCGAGAAAGAGCAGGAAGGATCCCCTTGTGGTGTCGAGCGACAGGCCGTAGAGCTCCGGCAGCTCCAGTGTCGTTGCAAAACGGAACGTGCCCTCCTCAATGGTTGTCGAGTCAATCACAAAATAGGCCTTGTTGTGGTACTTCTGCAGGTAGACAGTGCCGGATGA
>JAAZLV010000253.1 GCA_012799155.1 Bacteroidales bacterium
TCAGGTCCGGGTTGACCCCTTCAATCACCACCTCACCCTGATCGAAGATGTCGATATTGGTCACCTTGTCGGTGATGTAATCCTCGGCGAGCATGCCCAGTGAGCGGGCCTTCATCCGCAGGTTGATATCTTTCGATACCAGAGCGGTTTTCATCTGCGGGTGTTTCGTTGCGATGTCATCCACCACCGAGAGGATCCGGTTGTCGGGTATCTTCTCCGGAAAGGCATCGTAGATCTTCTTGTTGACGCCCGATGCGTTCACGATGTAGAGTTTCCCCTTGCCCACACCCAGGTCGGCGCCGCTTGTGAAGAGATCATCGTCGGTGATCAGGTCCAGCTCCCGCACGAAAGCACGGGCGTTGAAGTTGATCTGGTCGCTGCCTTTCTTGAACTTGTCCAATTCTTCCAACACGATGAAAGGGATGTAGATATCATTTTCCTCGAAGTTGTCCAGGCATTTGTAGTCGTGCAGGATCACGTTGGTGTCGAGGATGAAGTTCTTCTTCGTCCCTGCCTTCACGCTCTTGCGCGTGCGCGTGGTTCCTTTACTCTCTGCCTTGGCAGCTGTGCTCTTCGTTGTCTTCTCTTCACTTTTCTTTGTTGTAGCCATCTGTTATGTCGATTAAGGGTTTGTTTTAAGCTGTAAGCTATAAGTTGTAAGCTATAAGCTATAAGCTATAAGCTGTTATAATGCCTGCTCAGTGCAGCTGTTTTTTTATTTGTTGCAATCGGATTCGCTTTAAACATCTTTTGTTTTATTTTCTGCTGATTGACGATTGTTGTGCTTGTTTGTATTAAAGAGGATGAACTCGAGCCAGTAGCGGAACATCGGGTCTAGGAAGGTGAGCTCCCCGCCGCTGTCGTCCAGCACCTCCGATTCTATCAGGACCCTTTTCACCCTCACCACGTTGGCTGATGTGCCCAGCCGGTATTGCAGCAGCGTCTGCTGTGCGGAGAGCTGTTTCTCCCCCGCGATGATTGCTCTCAGAAGGCCCATCTGGGTGGCGGAGAATCGTTCTGTAATGTTGGCGAAGAGCAATCCCAGCTGACCCACAATGTCCTCGCGGGCTGAGAGGATGATCTCCCTGTTGCATTTCCTGCCGGTCCTGAACCAGCTCTGCTGCGCCAGCTGCTGCACGTAGTAGGGATGGTTCTCCGCCAGTTGGGCGATGAGACGTGCATCGTCTTCCGAGATCTCCTTACCCGTCTCGTTGAACCGGCGGCGAATAAACGGAATCCACTCCTCCGTTCCGATCTTTTTCAGGTAGAGCAGCTCACCGAACTTGTAGAAGGGCATGGAGCTGTCGGTGAATACCTCCAGCAGCATATGGCGCTTGCTCCCGTAGAGGCAGTAAGTCACATGCTTGTGGTTCTGCCAGCGCGCCCGCAGCTTCTTCTGAAAAGCCAGCGGATTGGCAAAGGAGGCGAGCGACTGGAATTCATCGATACAGACGATCATGTGGATCTTCTTCCGTTCTGCCACCCGCTCCGCCAGGTCGAGAATCTCCTCCGGATTGCGTTCAATCTCTTCCCATCCCACGCCGAACGAGACACCAGTCTGCATGTCGGGCGAGAAGGTGATGGTAGGTACCAGTGCGGCCAGGAACTGTTTGGCATCCTTCACGAACTCCTCCCACCGTGAGGAGGTGGCTTGCAGCACCCCGTTGGCCAGGGCCACATAAAATTGATGTTCGTTGCGGAGATCGAAAATATCAATGTGGCATATGCAAATATCCTTCTGTTCGCGCGTCAGCTCCTCGGACACCCTGCGCAGCAGGGAGGTTTTGCCCCAACGACGTGGGGAGATCAGGATGGTGTTCACCCCCGCCAGGAAATTGCGTTTTAACTGCGCTATTTCCCCGCTCCGGTTTGTGAAGTCATCCGAAGCTGTCACGCGTCCGTATGTGAATGGTACTGATCTCATTGTTTTGCAACAAATATAACTTTTTCTTTCGGACTAACAAAATTGTAACTTACAAAAAGCGAACTTAGTCAGTTGTCAGTTGTCAGTTGCCGGTTATCAGTTACCGGTGGTCGGTGATTGGTTGTCAGTTTTTAATCGAACTTCAAACCAGGAACGTCGAACCATGAACCTCAAACGTTTGAAAAAATGATGTATCTTTGTTCCCATAATGATTTCCACAAATGTAAAGATTTTTTTTTATGAAGAAAACCCTACTAACTTTATTTTCTGTGATGATGATGACAATAGCCACGGCTGAGGAGAATCCCTTCTTCAAGCCGTTCAATACGCCGCACGGTACGGCGCCTTTTAACGAGATCAAAATTGAGCATTTCGAACCGGCATTTGAGAAAGCAATTGCCGAGCACCAGGGGGAAATAGACAGGATTGCATCCAATCCCGCTGCAGCTACCTTCGTCAACACCATCGAGGCCATCGAACAGTCCGGTGAGATGATGAACCGCGTCAGCGGCGTCTTCTTCAACCTGCTGGGCTCCGAGAGCAACGACGAGATGATGGAGATCTCACAGCGACTCAGTCCGAAGTTGTCGGAACACTCCAACAACATCAACCTGAACGAAGCGCTCTTCAAGCGGGTGAAGGCTGTCTACGACAACCGTCATGCCGCTGGACTCACACAAGAGCAGATCCGCCTCACGGAGAAGTACTACGAAGGATTCGAGGACAGCGGTGCCACGCTCACGGCCGAGGGCAAGGAGCAGTACCGCGCCCTCTCCATGGAGCTGAGCAAGGTTACACTCGACTTCGGGCAGAACAACCTGCGCGAGACCAATGCCTACGAGATGCTGCTCACCGACGAGGCCGATCTGGCGGGACTGCCCGCAAGCCTGATCGATGCAGCTGCCGCCAAGGCGAAGGCCAAGAACAAGGAGGGATGGCTGATCGACCTCTCCGCACCGAGCTACATCGGCTTCATGAAATACTCCTCCCGACGCGACCTGCGGCACAAGCTCTACATGGCCAACGCCACCA
>JAAZLV010000254.1 GCA_012799155.1 Bacteroidales bacterium
AGGAGCAGTGGCGCCACCTGGTGAAGGGTGACATCCTCTTCTCTTGCCTTGGTACCACCCTCAAAGATGCCGGCAGCAAGGAGGCACAGTGGAAGGTGGATCATGACTACCAGTACCGCTTCGCCGAGGCTGCACGGGAGAACGGGGTGGGGACCCTCCTGCTGGTCTCCTCGATGAACGCTTCCCTCAAGTCGCCATTCTTTTATGCACGGATGAAGGGGGAGCTGGAGGAGGCGGTGCGCAAGCTGGGATTCCCCAGACTGATGATTTTCCGGCCTCCTTCGCTGATACGCAAGGGGAGCGACCGTGCCATGGAGCGGGTGGGGGTGAAGCTGATCGGCTTCCTCAACCGGCTGGGACTCCTAAAGTCGATGCGCCCCATACCGACAGAACGACTGGCTCAGGCGATGCTCTACGCAGCCAAAAGCTTCAGGCGGGGGGAACATATCCTGGAACCGGTCGATATTGATAACCTGGTTTAGATATCTTAAAAAAAGCAATTGAAAAAAAATGATGATGAAACAACCCCTCGCTCTTCTGGCTACTCTTTTATTTCTATTGCAATTCGGCCTTTCATCCTGTAAACCGGAGGAGATTCCTGATGATGTGGCAGAGGAGGAACCGGAGAATGAGGTTGCACCGCTCTGCTCCATTACACTGGAGGGAGAGAAGGTCACGCTGTTGGAGATCAGGGGGGAGGCTTCCTCTCTGGTCATTCAGGTGACTGCCAACAAGGAGTGGACGCTCAGCAGCAATGGCAGCTGGTGCACCCCATCACACCAGTCGGGCATGGCAACGACAACGGGAGCTCCCCGGGAGGTGACGCTACAACTTGAGGCGAACGAAACGGATGCGGTGCGGTCAGTGCAATTGATACTCCGGGCTGATACGGCATCGGCTGTGCTGGAAATCTGGCAGAAGATTTATGTTGATGAGGCTAAATGGGAGACCGCCACTACAGCTGTTGTGAACATGAAGGTGGGATGGAACCTGGGCAACACGCTCGACTCCTACGGCGAATGGATAGAGCTCTGGACATCCAACAAGCCGTCGGACTACGAGACCGCATGGGGTAATCCGATCACCACGCGTGCGATGATTGCCCGCTTCAGGGAGGTGGGTTTCAACGCCATCCGCGTACCGGTCACCTGGGATCAGCACATCGATGCGGACAACAATGTGGAAGAGGCATGGATGCAACGAGTGGAAGAGGTGGTAGGATATGTCCTGGATGAGGGGATGTACTGCATCCTCAACGTGCATCATGACACCGGCACCGAGGGATGGCTGCAGGCGGACTTGAGCAACTACGGTTCCATCAGCATGCGTTACAGGAAGCTGTGGGACCAGATCGCAAACCGCTTCAATAAATATGACAAGCATCTGATTTTCGAGTCTTACAACGAGATGCTGGACAAGCAGGGCCGGTGGACCGAGACCAATGCTGATGGCTACAAGGCACAAAATGCGCTGCTGCAGGATTTCGTGGAGGTGGTGCGCGGTACCGGTGGCAACAACCGTTACCGCAACCTGAGTATCAACACCTACTCGGCTGCACACTCACCACTCACGCTCAACAGCTTCATCGTACCCGATGATGTGGTGGAGGACAGATTGATCGCGCAGGTGCATGTGTACAGCCCCTACGATTTCGCGTTGAATGAAAATAGTCCCGTCAAGCTCTTCACCAGCCAGGGAGAGCAGGAGATCAGCGATATCATGGAACGATTGGACCAACGCTTCATCACTAAAGGTATTCCGGTAATCATTGGCGAGTTTGGTGCGATGGACAAGGATAACATGCCTGAGCGGGTAAAGCATGCCGCCTACCTGGTGAACGAGGCTGCCAAATATGGTATCGTCTGCTTTCACTGGATGGGACTCCTCGACCGCAACACCCTGGAGTGGGCAGAGCCGGAGCTGGTGGAGGCGATCATCGGGAATGCAAAGTAAGGGTTCTTTTACAGCTCCCTGATCCAGATGTTGCGGTAGGCCACCTCCGTGCCGTGGTCCTGCAGTTGTAGCGGCAGCCGACCGTGAGGCGTGTAGGTGGGATAACCGATGTAGGGGGTGTCGCCTTTCAGCTCAACGTTATTCTGCACCAGGATGCCGTTCAGCACCACTGTGATCAGAGCGGGCGATTCAAGTATGCCGCCACTGCCGAAGCGGGGAGCGCGCCAGTAGATGTCGTAGACCTGCCACTCGCCATTGCGCGTGTAGGCATTGGCTAGCGGCGCCTGCTGCTTGTAGATGCTGCCCACCATGCCGTTCACGTAGGTGGGGTTGTTGTCACCATCGAGTACCTGAACTTCATATTTCGACTGTAGGAAGATGCCGCTGTTGCCGCGGTTCTGACCGTGGTGCTGTTCCGGAGCGGGCGACTTGAATTCGATGTGGAGCTGTACATCGCCGAAATGCTGCCGAGTCATGATGCTCCCCGTGCCGGGCTTCACCGTCAGCTCCCCGTTGCGGATCGCCCAGGGGGCATCACCCTTCTCTCCCTTCCATTGGGAGAGGTTTTTTCCGTCGAACAGGATGATAGCGTCGGAGGGAGCTGCTCCCGTTGTTTTACCCGGCTCTACCTTCGGTGGTACGGGAGCGTACCACTCCGTTTCTTCCGGCACCATCTGGGCGGAGAGGGTAAATACCAAAACGAAAAGGGCGGATGTGAGAAGTGTTTTTTTCATGTTTAAACCTGTTGGTTGATTGAACAATTGTTTCAGGATTTGAAAATAGTACTTTTTCTCCGAATACCGAACAATATCCGTCATTTTCTCCTAGCCACACAAGAAAAAACACTCACCGAAAAAGTTCGATGAGTGTTTGATTAATAAGTTGTAGCGAGAGGGGGGCATGATCCCCCGACCTCATGATTATGAATCATGCGCTCTAACCAACTGAGCTATCTCGCCAACATGTGAAAATGGGAGGTCTCTCCCCAATTCGAGGTGCAAAAGTAGCAACTCTTTTTCAATTCTGCAACCTCCGGAACAAAAAAAGTCGCAATTGCATCGAATTTATTCAAGCGCCATCAGGGCGAAGGATGCGAGCCAGTGCTCACCACCGTAGTTGCCCTCGAAAACGTAGGGCAGGGCGTCGCTGAGCAGTCGCTCCGATGTATCAGTGAACTTCCCTCTCAGTGGGTGCACCGGCGGCAGGACTTCAGCTATCTGTTTCATGCACCATGTAGAACTATTCCAGCCAGTCAGTGAGCGGTTGCATGTTCTCATGCCATTGCCGCGCCAGCGGATCGTTCCACTTCATCAGCTCCTCATCCAGCTTAAGCAGCCAGGCCCACCCGTAGGTGCGCTCAAAACTGGCTGCAGATTCAAATCTCGTAAAATACTCTGCCTCAGCGAGTAGTTTTTATTTTGTGAACGATTGGTTTAGTATATCTATGATTGTCTCCCGGTTGGGAAGGGTGGGTCGCGTCCTCAGCAGCCGTACCAGCATCCAGTGACCGTGCACGCTGCTATGCCAGTCGAAGCAGCCGTAGAAGACCGGGTGCAGCTGCCCGGGGGTGAGTTTCGCCTCCTGCTCATTGTTGATGATATGTGCCGTTTTGTTGGGGTACTCCTGCTCGATGCAGCCCAGTGGCAGTTCCGACAACCTTACAGCAATCTCATCGGTAAGTCGTGGGGCCTCTTGCGCAGCTGTATGCAGCGGCAAAAGGGTGAGCAGGCAGAAAAGAATTGACAAGGAATATTTTTTCATGATTAACCGGTTTGGAGGTTCTTTTTTGTTTTTCAAAGATAATAATTTTAGGGATAGTCTTTGCAGGATAGGGCATTTCGGTTTAAAATTGTAATTTTGCACTTGAACGATTTTGAGTCACACGATTTTCAAAACAATACAACGTGATCTATCCCGATAACTTCGAACAGAAAATTGAGTTCACACGGGTGCGGCAACTAATCGCCGACCGCTGCCTAAGCCCCCTGGGCAGGGAGAAGGCGGAGGAGATGTGCTTCTCTGCCTCATTCGCCGAGATCGATGCCCTGCTGGCACAGACCGAAGAGTACGTGCGCATCCTCGTGGAGGAGGACGCCTTCCCTGCCGGCAACTTTTATGACATGCGACCTGTGCTGTACCGCATCCGGCTGGAAGGCTCCTGGATAGACCAGAGCGCGCTGTTTGAGCTGCGCCGCTCACTGCAGACCATCAACAGTATCATCGCATTCTTGCGGCGCGATCTGGAGAACCCCCGCTACCCGCGGTTGATGGAGCTGACCGGTGACATCGCCACCTATCCCGAGATCACCCGTAAGATCGATACCATCCTCGATGGCTTTGGACAGGTGAAAGATCATGCCTCGGCACGGTTGTCGGAGATACG
>JAAZLV010000255.1 GCA_012799155.1 Bacteroidales bacterium
AAGCTCATCTACAACCCTTGTTACTTCGGCCCTGGAGGAGGAAAAGCGGACTACCTGATCGTCCACCCCGATACTGTATCGGTTGATCGGGCTTTTCAGTACCAGGCTGTGGAGTGAACGGCAACGGCTCAGTGCCACGTAGACCTGTCCTGGGGAAAAAGCTTTTCCCGCGTCAATGATCGCTTTGTCGAAAGTGAGCCCCTGGCTCTTATGGATGGTGATGGCCCATGCAAGTCGCAGGGGGAGCTGTTCGAAAGTGCCGATGATCTCCTCTTTCACCGTTTGATTTTCCGGGTTGGTGGTGTAGCGGATGTTCTCCCAGGTTGCCGGTGAGACCGTTATTTCATCTTCATCATCGGGACATTGAACGGTAACCACCTCATCCCGGATGCGGACGATGGTGCCTATCTTCCCATTGAAAAAACGACGCGGTTCTTCGGTGTCATTGCGCACGAACATAACTTTGGCGCCCTCTTTCAGCTCAAGCTGTTGCTCTACCGGGAATGCGCTCTCCGGAAACGCACCCTTCACCACTGCTCCGAACAGATGTGCCTTCGTGGTTATTTTCTCCAATTCGGTGCTGTTGATGGCATCGGCACTGACGTTATGCGTGGTGAGGGTGATCCAGTTCTCCTCGGGCAACGGGTTAAAATGAGGGTCGTAGCGGCTTTGCAGCAAGCTGTACCCCTCCGGTGACAGGGCATCGTTTCGCACCTCGTTCAAAATACGGATAAAAACGTTGTCGGACTGCCTGAAGATCTTGTTGAACTCCAGATAAACAGGGGGTGCTTCCTGCATGACACGACTGTGAAAGAAATAAATCCCCCGGTAATATTCCGAAAGTATCTGCCATTCATCCGACTTGGCTACAGGTGACAGCTGGTAGAGGTCGCCGATAAAAATCATCTGTACCCCGCCAAAAGGGTCGGCACGACGGTGACGCACATGACGCAGCACCGTGTCGATGGCATCCAGCACATCGGCCCGCACCATGCTGATCTCATCGATCACCAGTACCTCCAGCTCACGGATGACGTTGCGGCGGGCACTGTTCATCTTTATGCGGGCGATCAGCGATTCCCGTCCGGCCGGGGTTGGCGTGAAAGGAGTGAATGGCAATTGAAAGAAGGAGTGGATGGTGGTTCCGCCCGCGTTGACGGCTGCCACGCCTGTGGGTGCCACCACCGCCAATTGCTTCGTTGTCTCGGCACGAAACTGATGCAGAAAGGTGGTCTTTCCTGTTCCGGCTTTACCGGTTATAAACAGGCTTTTGCAAGTTTGGGTTGCAAATTCTCTTGCACATTCATATGGGTCCGGGTCATGCATATAAAGTAGATAATCTGTATGGTTTGTCATCTTAAATTGACTGACAAAATCAAAACAGGTTCAGTTATATTTGTAACTCATAATTGGTACTCCGCCCACCTTCGGCTTCTTTGCGTAATATTCCTTTGTTTATCAGGTCTTGAATATCACGTATTGCCGTATCCTGTGAGCATCTGGCTATCTTAGCCCACTTGGAGGAGGTGAGCTTACCTTCAAAGTCATCCAACAGCTTATTCAGCATCAAGCGCTGGCGGTCATTCAATGATATTTGGCTGTGCCGTTCCCAGAATTTTGCTTTAGCCAGAACAGATTCCAATATTACACGACTGTCGACAAGTGCATTTTCGAGACATCTCAAGAACCATTCCAACCATGCTGTAATATCCCCATCACCACGCTGTGTTTGTTCCAATAGATTGTAATATCGTTTGCGTTCCGTCAGTATCTGGTTCGACATGCTGTAAAAACGCTGTGGACTTCCATCGCTGCGGGCAAGTTGCATGTCCGTAATCGTACGGGCTATCCGTCCATTGCCATCATCAAAGGGATGGATGGTAACAAACCATAAGTGTGCAATAGCAGCTTTTAATACCGGATCTGTTTCAGATTCGTTGTTGAACCAATTCAGGAATCGTTCCATCTCAACCTCAAGAATATCAGCTTTGGGGGCTTCATAATGAACCTTCTCTTTCCCCATTGCGCCGGATACCACCTGCATATCCCCACTGCGATATTTGCCTGCTTCTATTTTGTACATACCGCTATATCCGGTAGGAAACAGTGCAGCGTGCCAGCCAAACACTCTTTCTGTTGTTAACGGCTTCATGTAATGCTGTGTGGCATCGAGCATCATCTCCACAACGCCATCGACATTACGGGGAATGTCAACCAGACCGGAAACTGCCAGTCCCAACCTTCTGGCAATGGATGAACGAACCTGGTCTTTATTCAAGACTTCACCCTCTATCTCATTTGATTTGAGTACATCCAACGTCAATGTGGAAAGCAAAGCTTCTTCCTGAAATTTGAAGCCCAAACTTTCCATCTGTCCCAACAACCGTCCTTGTAAGTGGCGCACATTGGCGAGCAACGGAAGCAGTGTGTCATTGTTCCATTTGAATGCAGTCCAGTTTTTGCGTTGATGGATATACATATTCTTTGCAAATTATGCGACAAATATAGCTATTTTTCTTCGCATAATATATTTCCACATAATATTTGCAAATAATACCAATATAATCAAATATATTGTATTTTTGTAATGGTCATTAAGATAATGGTCGTTTAATTGTCTGGCTTGTGAAAAGAGTATGATTGTCATTAAAGCCAAAGCAAATGATAAAAAATATTTCATCATATGAAATTCTACAATAGAAAAAAAGAACAGGAAATA
>JAAZLV010000256.1 GCA_012799155.1 Bacteroidales bacterium
AGGAGGCAAAGGTAATAAAAGTTTCCTTTCAATTGTTTTTTTTAGCTTATTGTTGGTGTGAATTCGATATTTGAGGCCCCCGTTTCTGATAAAAATGATAAGTCAGGTCACTTGTTTAACACTTATTGTGTTCCAATTGGACTTTTCTACCACCTCTTATGGTTACTTTTGTAGTGCAATATGAATGAAACATCGAACATTATTACATGAAAAAAACTACATTACTACTATTGACATTGGCACTCTTCAGTGGAATAATTTCCTGTACTGGCCAGAAGGAGGAGAGTGACGACAAATTCCGTAAAGGCTGGGAACTGGTATGGGAAGATGATTTCAACAAAGGTCTGAACGAGAATGAATGGTCGAAGATACTCAAGGGAGAACAATTTATGAACCGTTATGCCAGCACGCATGATGCGTTGTATCTCTCACAAGATGGGAACCTGGTGCTGCGGGCATTGCCCAATTCGGTGCCGAATGATAAGATGCCTTTCCTAACCGGTGGCATCACACGTGAAGGCATGAAGAGTGGGAAGGTATCCCGAATAGAGGTGAGGGTACGGGTGAATCCTGCCGAGGGTGCCACCCATTATCTCTCATTGCTGCCGGTTGATCAATCGAAGAATAATATCTCGATCGACTTTATGGAACATTACGGCATGGATGAGTTTGTTTACCAGTCGGTCACTTCAGAATATACCACAACACTGGGGTTGGCAGAAAATCCACCTTCCAGCTCGCTGATTGGAGTCAATCCTGTAGAGTACCGCATTTATGGTGTTGAGAAGTATCCCGACAGCCTGGTCTTTTTCATGGATGATATGCGAACCCGTAAGTACCCCCGTGTGCTTACTGATTTGTCTGGACAGTTTCCCTTCGACGAACAGGATTTTGATCTCTTCCTCGGCATCCGTCTCAACAAGGATGCCGATCCTGAACAATTGCCTGCCGACATGTTAATTGATTGGGTGAGGGTTTATGAACCGAAAGTGGACGAAGAGGAATAGGTCATCGGAAACAAGATTATGCTTGTGATCTTTCAGAGAATAAAACATCCGGCCGGGAATTTCCTGGCCGGATGTTTTGTGTTTCAATCCTGTCTGTTTATTACAGAGGTACAGAATGTGTGAAGAGACGCTCTTCGGCCAGCTTTTCATACTTGGTACCCACGCGACCATAGTTGGTGTAGGGGTAGATGCTGATGCCGCCACGGGGGGTGAAGATCCCGGTCACCTCGATGTACCTGGGATCCATCAGTTGGATCAAATCTTTCATGATGATGTTCACGCAGTCTTCATGAAAAGCCCCATGGTTGCGGAAGCTGAAGAGGTATAGCTTCAGACTTTTGCTCTCCACCATCTTCACATCCGGAATGTAGTCGATACGGATGGTTGCGAAGTCGGGTTGTCCGGTAATGGGACAGAGGCTGGTGAACTCGGGACAGTCGAAGGTGACCCAGTAGTCGTTGTCAGGGTGTTTGTTGGTGAATGCCTCCAGCACCTCAGGTGCATAATCCTGCCGGTAGACAGTCTGGCCTCCCAGAAGGGTGAGTTGATCTTTTTCCATATGAGATTTCTCTTTTGTAGTTGATATACAAATAAAACTATTTCCCTCTTTTTTCGGCAAGATAGGCCTCGAGCCCTTTGTTGCGCAACAGGCAGGCGGGACAATGGCCGCACCCCTCCGCCAGAATGCCATTGTAGCAGGTGAGCGTCTCGTTGCGGATGATCTCAAATACCCCCAGTTCATCGGCCAATTGCCATACCTCCATCTTGTTGCGCCACATCAATGGTGTATGAATTACGAACTGCCTGTCCATGGCAAGGTTAAGCGTGGTATTGGCCGAGTGGATAAAGGTATCCCTGCAATCGGGATAGCCGCTGTAGTCCGCTTCAGAGACGCCGGTCACCAGGTGGCGGATTCCCTGTGCATAGGCAAGTGTGGCGGCGAAGGTGAGGAACAAGAGATTCCTGCCTGGAACAAAGGTGTTGGGGAAGGAGTCTAGGGGTTGTGACTCATCCATCGTCATGGAGAGGTCGGTCAGCGAATTGGGTGCCAAA
>JAAZLV010000257.1 GCA_012799155.1 Bacteroidales bacterium
GCTTCACGTTCCGATCCACCAATAATCTCGCCAATCTTTGGGAAGAGCACGTCCATGGCGCGTACGGTCTTGCCGTCATCGTTCTGTTTCATGTAAAACGATTTAATTTCACGCGGGTAATCGGTCAGGATTACAGGTCGCTTGAAATGCTTCTCCACCAGATAACGCTCATGCTCCGACTGCAGGTCGGCACCCCAATATACTGGGAACTCGAACTTCTCTCCCGATTCTTCCAGGATCTTAACCCCTTCTGTGTAGGTAAGTCGTACAAAATCGTTTTCCACCACAAACTTCAACCGGTCTTCCAGCTCGTTGTCATACATCTTGGCCAGGAATGCAATGTCCTCGCTGCAATTCTCCAGCGCGTAACCAATCAGGTATTTCAGGAAATCTTCTGCAAGGTCCATGTTGTCATTGTTGTCATAGAAGGCCACCTCCGGTTCAATCATCCAGAACTCTGCCAGATGGCGCGGTGTGTTGGAGTTCTCGGCACGAAAGGTAGGACCAAAGGTGTAGATGGCACCCAGTGCCATCGCTCCCAATTCACCCTCCAATTGTCCCGATACGGTGAGGTTGGTTGGCATCCCGAAGAAATCCTCAGAGTAGTCTACTTTACCCTCCTCATTGCGTGGCGGGTTGGCTGCATCGAGTGTTGTCACATTGAACATTGAGCCGGCACCTTCAGCATCCGAAGCAGTGATGATAGGGGTATGGAAATAATAAAAACCACGGTCGTTGAAAAACTTGTGGATGGCATATGACATATGATGCCGCATGCGGTAGATGGCACCGAAGGTGTTGGTGCGGGGGCGCAGGTGAGCAATCTCTCGCAGGAACTCCAGTGAGTGTCCCTTCTTCTGCAATGGATAGACAGCAGGATCAGCCCCGCCAAAGATCTCTACCTCTGTGGCCTGGATCTCGACTGTCTGACCTTGCCCCTGCGACTCAACCAGACGGCCGTTCACATTGATACATGCGCCGGTGGTGATGGGTTTAAGAAACTCTTCACCAAATTGAGCGATGTCAATCACAATCTGTATGTTATTGATGGTCGATCCGTCGTTCAGGGCGACAAAACCCACATTCTTGTTACCCCTGCGGGTGCGTACCCACCCCTTCACGTTTATCTCCTCACCGAAACTGGTGAGCTGTAACGCATCCGAAATTTTTGTTCGTTTGATTTGTTTCATACCTAACTATATCACCCCTTAAGGGAGAGACTCTATACTTATTCTATTATAAAAAGTTCCCTCCGTACATTGACGGAGGAAAATGATCTTTAAGTGAATTGAATGAACCTTTAATCGAAGGCCCCCATGCGGAGCATGTTCACCTCCTGTTCAGAAAGGTAGCGCCATTTTCCACGGGAGAGTTTTTTCTTGGTGAGACCTGCGAAATAGACACGGTCGAGTTTCAACACTCGGTATCCCAGCTTCTCGAACATACGGCGAACCACACGGTTCTTGCCGGAGTGTATCTCGATACCCACCTGAGTGAGGTCCTCTTCGGTCACGTAACTGATGGCATCAGCATGTATCTCACCGTCCTCCAGTTCTATACCGTCGGCGATGGCTTGCATGTGTTCCATGACTACCGGTTTGTCGAGCCACACCTGGTAGATCTTCCGTTTCTCGTACTTGGGATGTGTTAATTTTGATGCCAGATCACCGTCGTTGGTGAGCAGCAGTACCCCAGTGGTAGCCCTGTCGAGTCGTCCCACAGGATAGATACGTTCGGAACAGGCACTCTTCACCAGTTCCATCACCGTCTTACGGTTCTCAGGGTCGTCGGTGGTGGTGACAAATCCTTTCGGTTTGTTCAGCAGTACATAGACCTTGCTCTCCAGTCTTACCGGCTGGTTGTGGAACATCACTTCATCGGCACGTGCGATCTTGGTACCCAGTTCAGTAACCACCTCTCCGTTCACTTTCACCACGCCAGCCTGGATGAATTCATCCGCTTCACGGCGCGAGCAAATCCCGGCGTTGGCCAGATACTTGTTCAGACGGATGGGTGCGTTGGGATCGGCATTCTCCTTGTACTTGATCTGCTTAAAAGGTTTTTTCTTTTTCAGTTTCTTGCCGCCTGGGCCCATGGTGGTCTGATCGTTCCGTTGCAGAGAGGGGCCTCCCCAGCTGCGATTACCTTGTTGAGGAGCTCCAGGACCCCTCCTCTGAGGAACAGTGCGCTCTCCCACTCTGGGACGACGTTTTCTGGGTGCACCTTCCTGATTGCCGTAGCTGTTGCCCTGTGACGCATCTTCCCAGTTGCGGTTGTAAGATCTCTCTGAAGGTTGACGATCGTAAGACCTGTCGGATGATTGACGGTCGTAGGACCTGTCGGGTGATTGACGGTTGTAGGACCTATCAGATTGCTGACGGTCGTAAGACCTGTCGGGAGACTGCCTGTCGTATGGTTTGCTGTTGTGTCTGCCGGAAGAACGATATCCTTCCTGATTTGGTCTCCGCTCAATGCCATCGTTGCGGTTAGGTGCAGCGTGTCTCTCATTGTTCGCGCTAAAAAATTGTCGTTTGGGGCGCGATTCTTCGTTGTTTGTAGTCATTGTTGTTGTCGTTGCTTTGTTTGTAATTACAGTTGA
>JAAZLV010000258.1 GCA_012799155.1 Bacteroidales bacterium
ATCCTGTCCCGGGTAGACATGAACCGGTGCAATGCGGTAGACACGTTCGATTACCAGGTTGCAGAACCACTTGCTGTTGGCAATGCCGCCTGTGATCAGGATCGCATCCACCTCACCTTTCAGCACGGTACCCATCGCGCCGATCTCCTTCGCTACCTGATAGGCCATCGCCTCCAGTACCTCGCGGTGTTTCTTATCGCCATCCTTCGCCTCCCGTTCTGCAATATAGGCATCGTTGGTACCCAGGTAAGCCATCATCCCCCCTTTTCCCACAATCATCTCCGACATCTTTTCGTAGCTGTAGATGCCGCTGAAAGCTACCTTCAGCAACTGGCCCACGGGCAGTGATCCGGTACGCTCTGGCGAGAAGGGGCCGTCGCCATCAAGTCCCTGATTCACATCTACCACCTTTCCCTTCAGATGGGCACCCACGGTGATCCCGCCACCCAGGTGCACCACGATCAAATTGAGATCTTCATATTTCTTCATGATCGACTTGGCATGTGCACGGGCAATTGCTTTCTGGTTCAAGGCATGGAAGATTGATCTTCTCTCAAAAAGTGGATGCCCCGAATAGCGGGCCAAAGGCTGCAGCTCGTCCACCACCACCGGATCGGCAATAAAAGCCTCAGCCGAGGGGAGCAACTTGGCGATGTCATATGCGATCAGTGCCCCCAGGTTGCTGGCATGCTCGCCCCGCTTACACGCGAGAAGATCGTCGCGCATGGCATCGTTCACCCGGTAAACGCCCGACGCGATGGGCTTCACCAGGCCCCCGCGACCGATTACGGCATCGATCGACTCCACCGGCACATCTGCACTCTTCAGCTCTTCATAAATGATATCCTTCCGGTATTCGTACTGATCGGTAATCTTTTCAAATCGTCGCAACACGTCGGGTGAATGCTTGATGGTTTTCAGGAAAATCACCTTCTCCTGTTGGTAGATGGCGATCTTGGTAGAGGTAGATCCCGGGTTGATTACCAGGATGCGGGTGTTGGTTGCCATAGTTCGACTATTTTATTGTAGTTATTTATTTTTATGTTATCGGATTACTGCCCCCAGTGCCAGTGAGAGCAGTTTGCTGCGGTCGTTGTCGGACCGTGATGTGAGCACGATAGGGACGGTGGTACCTGTCACGACGGCAGCCGAGACAGCGCCCCCCAGGAAGTTGAGTGCCTTGTAAAACATGTTTCCCGCCTCGATATCAGGAGACAGGATCAGGTCCGCATCACCGGCCACCTCACCCTCAATGCCCTTCAGCAATGCGGATTCACGGTTAAAGGCGATATCGATGGCAAAGGGACCATCCACAACACAACCCGGCAGCTCTCCGTTGCGGTTCATCTCTTTCAGTGCCGCAGCATGCAGCGTTGCCTCCATCTTCGGGTTCACCTTCTCCACTGCAGCGGCCACCGCTACCTTGGGGTTGACGATTCCCAGCCGGTGACAAAGCTTCACGGCGTTGAGCAGAATCTGTCTCTTCCCCTCCAGGTCGGGTGCGATGTTCATCGCCGCATCGGTAAGGCCAAACACCTTGTGGTAGTAAGGCGTCTCGAAAAAGGCAACATGACTCAACAGCCCATCGGTGTTTAGCCCCTTCTCCTTGTCGAGCACCGCTTTCAGCAGATCGGC
>JAAZLV010000259.1 GCA_012799155.1 Bacteroidales bacterium
ACATCCCCCTCGTAGTCGAAATTCTCATCCCAGTAGTCGGGAATGGTATCGATCAGGTTCTGCGCGATGTGTATGGCCTCCTCCCTGTTGTCGTGGCGTAGATAATAGCGCGCTTTTTTGATTATTCTCGGGTAATCCTCCTCTGGCTGTTTATGTTTGGAACCCGGCTTCGGCTTTGGCTTCGGAGAGAATTTCTCCAGGAAAACGTCTCGAAAATCCGCATGATCGTTTGCGTACTCGTTGACAAACTGTTTCAGTTTGCCGGTGTCGGTGTGTATCAAGATATCTCTCAGTAAGTCGTTGCTTTCCATTGTCATATGCTGGTCTTCGATATAGTGAATGATTCAATTCAAGGATGATTCCTTATTAGCTGATCGCAAAAAGCTGATTATCTGATCACCACCCCCATTTTTCCCTGTTCTTCCTCTCCTTCTCCATCTTTTTGCGAAATGCTTCCATCTCTTTTACCTCTCGCTGCAAGGCATGCTCCCTGAGCTCAACCACTGAGAGGTCACGATGGTTGAAGATATCGACTACGGAGACCCAATTCCCGTCGATCAGGATCGAGAGATCAGGATTCAACTGATAATTCCCCCTGCTGATCCGTTTGAAGATCTTCTTGTTGTAAGGGTTGTTGCTCTCAATCTCATGTTTGGCAAGCAATGCAAGCATGTAGGTGCGTTTCTTGCGATGAGGAGGCAGCACTGCGTCGGAGAAATGTTGCAAGTTCTCAATCAGGTCATCGATCTTCACCGCCATCTCCTCATAAAACGATTTCTTCTGCAGTATCATCGGTTGCACAACCAGGAAGAGGTTAATCAGCAGGTATTCCACCTTGTGAGGGTCAATTTTGATGAGGAACCCATCCGTCTGGATCTTCAAGGCATCGGTAAGCAGCAGGGGATAGATCTCACCCAGTCTGTTCCTAGCATAATCGGACGACAGGAAAGCCTGTTCCAGTGTAATCTGAAGGGGTGTCTTCCTGAAAGTATCCAGGGAGGAGGGACTGGCACCGTGGCTGAGCAGTGTTTTGGCAATCTTCACCGCCCCGGCAAAAGCCGCCGCGTGCAATGGGGTGAAGTTATGCTGATCCCGGTAATCGACCCCGTACCTGTTGAGTAGCGGGAGAATCATCTGCAGGTTATCCTCCTTGTAATGATGGTAATATTTTCTATAGAGCGATGAACGTTCCGTTTCGAAACGTTCGGCACGTTTGTATTTCAGCTCGGCCAGCTGCCGGATCACCACCTCCTGGTTGTGGAGCAAGGCAAAATCGAAAAGCCTGTCCTTCGCTTTTTTATTGAAGTTTTCCGGGTTCAGCGCTTCATCTTTGGTGATCCGGTACTGTTCTCTTGTCATCGGTTCCCAGTCGGGCTTCACAGTAGCCAGCATTCCTTTCCTGATGGCATCCACCTGTTCTGTTTTCCCCTGCATCTCCAGGCGGCGTGCTTCCATCTTCCAGTCGTCGGCCGATGAGATCTCCTCTTTCATGATACGTTTCGGTGCATCTTCGGCTATCTCCAGCAGGCGGAGGAGCTTGTGTCCCCCGGACTTCTCAACGATGAATACATTTTTCACGGCACGCGTCAATGCCACGTACAACGCGTTAATGTAAAACTTGTAGATCTCATGCGATTTGTCGGTTTTGTCCTTACCCCGTGCATAGGTCAGCTCGTCAACCAGCAGGTTGTCGCGGGTCACCCCCTCACACACCGTGTTATATTCGGCGGCGTTTTCGGAGATAAAGTTGTAGAGGATCACATTCTCATACTCAAGTCCCTTCAGCTCCTGCACGGAGAAGAGCAGCGGTGTCTTAAACAACTCCCGTGCCTTTGCCTTATCTTCGTTTCGCAGCACCAGCACGGCATATTTGACCGACTGGCGGGTCTTTTGTCCCAGGTCGGCCACCGCATTCCCCACCTGTTCAATGAAAACGGCATCCCCTTTCACCGCCGTATCGGTAGTGAGCAGGTAATTGCTCTCCTTATCGATGGAGCCGAATCGGGCGTTCTTGATTTTGAGCAACCTGTTGGCCAGGGTGGTGATGGTTTGACTGTTGCGGTAATTGGCACGTAGTATCTTCACTTCGTTCTCTATCAGTCCGCTCCGGTAAAACATGCTCTTCAGGTGCGACCAAGAAAAGAAATTGGGGTACACCACCTGGTTCGAATCACCACAGAGGATGAAGTTGGTAGGATTATTCAGTGATTTCAGGATGATGTGCAGCTGGATGTTGGTGAAGTCCTGCACTTCATCCACCACGATGTAATCATATACCGGCTTACAGTAAGACAACCACTGGTGTGTGAGGATGTTGACGTCATAGAAGTCATTCTCTTTCAGGAAAAGCAGGTATTTTTCAAAGAGCCGGTACACGGTTTCACGTTCCCGGTCAGGAAAAATCGACTGTTTCACGCCGAGCGCGAGGTATTCATCGAACGAAAGGTATTCTTTGGTGATATCCTGACCGGTGATCACCCCACGATACTCCTCGAAGGTCTTGTGAGCGTCACGCAACCGTGTAGCCTGCCGATGTCGGGCAAACCATGACTCGAAAGTCCTGAAATCGACCTCTTTCCCATCGGGAATCTTCAGTGTCTCCAGGAACTCACGGTATGAAAGGAAATCGATTTCCAGCTTGTCGTTCTCGTAGTTGAACGAATAAAACAGGCGAGCCGAGTTTTCCGCGAGAAAGGGTGAAAGGGTGATGTAGAGTACCCTTCCCGTCAGCGACTTCATCTTTTCAAGCGTGAGAGCCGTTTTACCACTCCCGGCAGAACCAATCACAATGTGTGGCAGGGGCAGGGATAGTACCTCCTCCTGTCTGTCGTCGAACGACAACACCTTATCGAGCAAGTGAAAACGACTGTTCCGGGGGTTCAGGAATGTCAGCGGCACCAGGTCACCCTCAGGTACCTCCTGTCGACTCCTTACCGGGAGCAGCTTAGAATGATCCACCCCGCTCCCACGCAAGAAACGCGATTTATCGTAAGCGTGATTCATGATGATCTCCAGGATCAGCAGACAGGTCTGATCATTGTATCGGCCAAAACGAAACAACAAGCGGTTTTCATAATCCAGCCGTGCACGGTATAAGCCCGTGTCTCTCATTTTTTTCACCTCGGCCGACACAAAATCACCCCGGGAAAGTTGTTCTACCGTTTTATCAAACTGCTTCCGCAGTTTACCCGGCTTAATGTCATTGTATATGAATAGATCAAACATGCGCAGGCAGATTTTGTCATAACAAAAAAAGAAGCGTTATCTCTCAATTGATTGGCAAGTCAACATCTTGAAATAACCACATTCTTTTTTTGACTGGTAAAAATACGCAATTTGTGGAAAGGGCGCAACAAGATCACGTTAGAAATCAAATTTTCGCTTATCAAAAGGAATCGCTCTTACCCTCCCGATATTCTCAAGTATATTTGTGCAAGTAAGTTGAAATTTCTTTTTATCGGGCAGATTTCCCCAAAACAGATCTTCCAGTTCCGCATCGTCAGCTTGCATGATCTCCCGGGTCATTTGTTCAGCTTTATCGATGTATTCATCCTCGTTCTTGCAGTCGATGGATAACAACCCATAATGCAGCGTCAGATCATGACTCAGCTTCTCCGCCTCGATGATGATCGCCTTGTAACATTCTCTTGATAAATAATCTGTATCCATTTGATTTGCTGATTTGTCCCGCGAAATCATACAA
>JAAZLV010000260.1 GCA_012799155.1 Bacteroidales bacterium
AGATTTTCAAGACTCAAAGTATATCAGACAATCGAGGAAACCGGTATCGTTCCCGTATTCTACCATCCCGATGCGGAGCTTGCCAAGAAAGTGGTGAAAGCTTGTTATGAAGGGGGTATCCGCGCCTTCGAGTTTACCAACCGGGGCGACTTCGCTCATGAGGTGTTCACCGAACTGGTAAAATGGGCCCACAAGGAGTGTCCAGAAATGATTCTCGGTATCGGCTCCATCGTGGATGCACCTACCGCTGCGCTCTACATCCAACTAGGAGCCAGCTTCGTAGTGGGACCGCTGCTCAACCCCGATATCTTCAAGGTGTGCAACCGCCGGCAGATCGCCTACTCGCCCGGTTGTGCCACCACCAGTGAGATCGGCCTGGCACAGGAGCTGGGAGCCGAGATCGTGAAAGTGTTCCCCGGCGGCAACGTGGGGGGCCCCTCCTTCGTGAAGAATATCAAGGGACCGATGCCCTGGAGCAAGATTATGGTCACTGGTGGTGTAGAACCCACGGAAGAGAACCTTTCTGCATGGTTCAAAGCGGGTGTCACTGCCGTGGGAATGGGCTCCAACCTCTTCCCAAAAGAGGTGATCAAAGCAGGCGAATGGGAAAAAATATCAGAGCTTTGCCGTGAAGGGCTGGCTATTATCCGAAACAATAGATAATCATTCACTTAATATCAGAAAACAAACATGAGTAATCTACAAACAGGAAAGATGACAAATCATCGCTGGACCATCGTGGTGATGCTTTTTATGGCCACCACAGTGAACTATCTCGACCGGCAGGTGCTATCACTGACATGGGCCGACTTTATTGCTCCGGAATTCCATTGGACAAATAGTGACTATGGAACCATCACCGGGCTCTTCTCCATTTTTTATGCAGTATCGATGCTCTTCGCCGGAAAATTCATCGACTGGATGGATACCAAGAAAGGGTTTCTCTGGGCAATCGGTGTCTGGTCGTTCGGTGCAATCATGCACGCCTTCTGCGGCATCTTAACTTCTGGCATCACCGCTGGTGAGTGGACCATGAGCTTCGAAGGTGCCCGTGAAGCAATCGGTACTGTTGGCGATGTGTCGCTGGTAGTTTCAGTGAGTGTCACCCTCTTCGTGTTTGCACGACTGGTACTGGCCATCGGTGAGGCTGGCAACTTCCCAGCCGCCATTAAAGCTACTGCCGAATACTTTCCAAAGAAAGACAGAGCCTATGCCACCAGTATTTTCAACTCGGGAGCACAGATTGGAGCCCTACTGGCACCTCTCACCATCCCATTCATTGCTAAGGCGTGGGGCTGGGAGATGGCTTTCATCGTAATTGGTGCCCTCGGCTTCATCTGGATGGGCTTCTGGGTCTTTATCTACCACAAACCCGAACATAACAAGAAGGTGAACGCCCTCGAGTTGGAATACATCAACCAGGATGATGCTACTGATGCGATAGAGGGAAGGGTGAAAGCCGATGGTAATGCCGGTAAGAAGGTATCCTTCAAAAAAGCATTCAAATATAAACAGACCTGGTCGTTCGCGGTGGGCAAGTTTCTCACCGACGGTGTGTGGTGGTTCCTGCTCTTCTGGATACCGGCATACCTCAGCTCTGTCTATGGGCTTGACTCCACAGAGAGTGCACCTCATGTCTTCGTGGTCTATGCCATCTCAATGATCTCGGTCTTCGCTGCCGGCTACTTCCCTGCCTACTACATGGAGAAGAAAAAGCTGGACCCCTACCAGGGACGTATGCGGGCGATGTTGCTCTTTGCCTTCTTCCCCTTGCTGATCCTCTTTGCCCAACCATTGGGAGGTGTATCGGTATGGCTACCAGTGATCATCATCGGTATCGCTGCCGCCGCTCACCAGTCCTGGTCAGCCAATATCTTTACCACCGTGAGTGATATGTTCCCGAAACATGCGGTGGGCACCATCACCGGTATCGGTGGTATGGCCGGCGGTGTGGGCTCTTTCTTCATCAACAAGAGTTCCGGTGTACTTTTCGACCATGCAGCGAATACCAACATGAAATTCATGGGTTATGAAGGGATTGAATCAGGCTACTTCATCATCTTCATCTTCTGTGCCATCGCTTATCTGCTGGGATGGACCATCATGAAGTCACTGGTGCCGAAGTATCAGCTTATCACAGATATGTAATCCAATCACATTGTGACGCCACCTCAGGGTGGTGGGTGACAAAGAGAGCTGAACGTCCGTTCAGCTCTCTTTTCATTTTATAGATGAACTGCTTCTCTGTATCCGAGACAAGTGCCGAGGTGGTTTCATCAAGCAATAGGATCATGCTCGGGTTGAGGAGCGAGCGGGCAAGGGAGATGCGTTATTGAGATGAGTGATTGAAAAACTATTCTTCTTAAAACGAGTATTTTAATTCCTAAAATGTAAATAAAAAAGGTGTTGTTTCCTGAAAAATTCCTATTTTTACTAAATATTGACGGAGAACCTACTATGGGATATTTTATCTTTACCCTGTTACCGCTGTTTGTGGTACTCTTTTGGTTAATTCTGTTCCTGCTCGACGGACAAAAAGAGAGCGCCAAGCGTTTCCTGACGTTGTTTCTTTGTGTCGTTCTGGTCAATTATATCGCACACTGGTTCTATTTCAATCACAATTACAGGGTATACAGGGTATTGGACAGCATATGGGTTTTTACCTCTCTTTCGGTTTATCCTCTTTATTACTACTATCTCCGTTTGCTTACCACCGATACCAGAGTAAATAAGCGATGCGTATGGATACTGTTTCCGGCCATCCTGCTTTCCCTATTCTCAGCCGTTCTCTATCAGATAATGAGTCCTGAAGAAATCGACCTGTTTATTCAGGAGATTCTCTATCACAATCGTGAAATGCACAGCACCTACCCGTTGCCGGTCAAACTGCAGTTAGTCCGTATACATCTTTTCAGGTATATTTTTGTAGTACAGGTTGTGGTGGTGGTATTCTACGGAATACGTATGATTAACCGATTCAATGATAAGGTGCGGACTTACTATTCTAACGTACAAAACAAGGAGCTGAAGAATTTGAGATTGTTACTCCTCTTCCTGGTCTTCACCTCTGTAGTATCACTGATCTCCAACCTGATCGGAAAGGATTTTTTCACTGTTCATCCTTATCTTTTGGCAGTTCCCTCCATCACCCATTCCTTGGCTCTTTTTGGGATTAGCTATGCCGGGTATCATCAGCTTTTCTCCATCCGTGAGCTTACCAGGGAGGTGAATGAGGGGTGTGAAAGTGAAATCAAAAGGGAGGATGAGATGGGTAATGTATCGAAAGGATTGAATGGCAAGGAGTATGACCAGCTTTATAGTAGCCTAGAGCTATTGATGCAACAGGAGAAAATCTATCTAAACCCCGAACTACGGCTAAACGAACTGGCAAGTATGCTTGGTACCAACAGGTCCTATGTTTCGCGATTGATACACAACCGACGTAACCTCAACTTCTGTGACTACGTGAATGACTACCGCATTGAACATGCAAAAAATTTACTTACATCATCCGACGGAGATATTTTGCCTATCGAGGAGGTGGCCCTCAAATCCGGTTTTACCAGCAACAGTACCTTTTATCGGGTA
The DNA here is from genome assembly GCA_012799155.1 of Bacteroidales bacterium. Classification (GTDB taxonomy): domain Bacteria; phylum Bacteroidota; class Bacteroidia; order Bacteroidales; family Dysgonomonadaceae; genus Proteiniphilum. Next base: position 3,589 of record JAAZLV010000260.1, read on the forward strand.
TTTTCCGTCAAAGAGGGTATTTCACCCTCCCGATACAGAAAATTGCATATGTAGTAGTCCCAATATACTGTAATCACGGTGTGTAAGCTCCTGACGGTGATTCATTGTGACTTCTAAGGGAATTTCGTGTCAGCTTACCCCACGGTTTAAGGAGGTCCTCAGTCCATTTTCCTTCGGCCGAAGCGCGGGGCAGCAGCATGGAGCAAGTCTCATTCTTGTCGGAAACCGACCAAGCTACCCAGCTGATCTTGCGACTCTCCATCCAATCTACATAGGTATTCCACTCTTCTACACCCAGGCGTCCATCGCCGTTAGCTTCCGAACCGCCACATTCGGATACAAAAATTGGGATTCCAGCAGCGATGGCAGCGTCGGTGCGTTCGCGCAGCCATGACTCATGGGTAGCAGCATAGAAGTGCATTGTATACATGATGTTGCTCACATTTTGAATGGGATCGGCAGCCACTAGGTGCAGATCCTGGTCCCAATGAGGACTTCCCACCAAAATGATATTGTCGGGATCAATGGCTCTAATCACCTCTATTACCTCCTCCGAGTAAGCTTTCACCTCTTCCCATTCGAAGTAGTCGGGTTCGTTCCAAATCTCATAGATCACGTTTGAGTACTCACCATATTTCCCAGCCATCTCTGCAAAAAAAGCTTTAGCCTCTTTTGTATATTTCTTGTGGGCATGGAAGTCGATGATCACATAGATGCCATTGTCGATTGCAGCCTCGATCACAGGAGTGATGCACTGCAGGGCAAACTCAGGATTCTCACGGTAGTTGTCCTCTATCTCCAGTCCCATGGCGGCGCGTACCACAGTGCACTTCCAATCCTCCTTGAGCCACTTCACAGCCCCCTCGTTATAGAAGCGGGGCCAGAGGTTATGCCACCCGAGACTGGCGCCACGCAGTACCAACGGTTCACCTTTCTCGTTGCTAAGTTGTGTGCCAATTACCTGCAAATGTCCGTTGCGTGCCACCACTGAGGAATCGGCTTCCTCACCGGTGTTGTATGCTTTTTGTCCGCTACCGCAGGAAATGACTGCCGACAGCAATAACAACAATGTATAAATCAAACCGTTACTCTTCATGACTATGAATATTAAATGATTAAACTTCCGCTTATTCTTAATTTTGGAGCAAATAGAGTTAAAGATGGGATCTAACTTGTATTGAATCAAACATCCTTATTGATCCGCTCAATCAACTCCAGACACATTCTTCCATTGTGATAGGGACATTTCCAGAAGCCGGCCTTGTCGTTCACCCGGTCCTGCTCACCCTCCGGCGACACCGACCAGTACCACTCACCATTATCTTCGTCAACCAGATGCTGTTTGATGAATTGCCAGCTGTTTCGGGTTTTGTTGAGCCACTCCTCTTCTCCCGACAGCTGCCAGGCATTGAAGAAGCCAACCACCGCCTCCGCTTGTGGCCACCAGTCACACCGATTGTCACGATGTCCAGTTGCCCAATTCCGTTCGTTAATCAATGCACCATGCTCATTCATTCCCTCCACAGCAGCATCGGCAATGCGAAGTGTGACCGGCTTCAGCTTCCAGAGCAATGCCTCGTCGCCCAATACCAGGGCAGCTTCCTCCAGTAGCCAGGAGGCTTCGATGTCATGACCGTAGGAGTGGAGAGTCGATTTGCAACACCACTCCTCATCGAAAAAGAGATTGAGGTGACCACTAACAGGATCGATTATCTTTTCAAGGAAGAGATCGATCAGGTTATTCAGTTGACGTGCCAGATGGTTATCTTTCCAAACGCGGTAGAGGTTGCTGTAGGCCTCCAGGATATGGAGGTGGGTATTCATCGTCTTTTTCTCGTTCGCATCCTTCTCGCTCAACCGCAGGTCCTCCAGCAACACCCAATCGCGACTGTATGCTTCAAAGTAACCGTTACAATCTCCGTCGAAGCTATATTTCTCAATGAGCCGGAACAATTCTATCGCCATCTCAAGTGCCTCCTCGTCGCCACTCGCCCGGTGGTACTCCGTGAGCGCATAGATAAAGAATGCCTGGCTGTAGATCTGCTTCTTATCATCTGCAGGCGTGCCTTCGGCATGCAACATCCAATAAGTTCCGCCAAACTGATCATCGAAAAAATGTGAAAAGATATACTCTTTTGTCCGCTTTGCCTCGGCAAGGTACTCCTCCGAATGCAATCTCACTGCAGCTGAAGAGAAGGTCCAAAGAATGCGGGCGTGGAGGATGCCTCCCTTTGGTGCATCCGCCACCAGCTGGTTCTCTCCCGACATCCGTCCGTAGTAGCCTCCTCGCTCATTGTCCTTCATCTTGTTTAACCAGAAGGGGAGAATATTGCTGTTCAACTCATCCGAGAGTTCTTTCTTCAACAGATTCTGATTCATTTATTCTTGATCGCTTAAAGTGTTACCTCCACCTTGCATTCACTACCGGGAGGCTGGATTGGAATCATGTTGTCTGAAAGAAGCTTACCATTCAAGGTGATTGCTTTCACTCCTTTCATCTTCTTTTCAGGGTTCCTCACAGTGATATGGTAAGTTGAATCCCTGAATTTTCGTGTCACATGAAAGTGTTCCCATTCCGGTGGAATGCAGGGGTCAATGATCAGGCCATCGTAAGTGGTCCTGATACCGAGAATATACTGTGAGATGGTGTAGAAATTCCAGGCTGCCGTACCGGTAAGCCAGGAGTTCTTGGCCTCTCCGGGCCGGAAGGCATCCTTGCCGGCAATCATCTGGGCATAGACATAGGGTTCCACCTTGTGTAGCTCACTCTTCTCCTCACTGTAGGAAGGACATATCTTACGGAAATATTCCCAGGCACGGTCGCCCCGTCCCAGCACTGTTTCTCCGATCATAATCCAGGGATTGTTGTGGCAGAAGATGCCCGCGTTCTCCTTGTAACCTGGAGGATAGCTTGATATTTCACCATATTCGATGAAATACCTTGTGTATGGAGGGTTGTTGAGCACGATGCCATGTTCGCAGTCGAGCCGCTCCTTCACAGCATTGAGTGCCTTCTCGGTCATCCCCTCTTCCAGGCCGATACCGGCCATGCTGCACCAGCCATTTGACTCGATGAAGATCTCTCCCTCGATGTTCTCCTTCGATCCGATCTTGTTGCCATAATAGTCGTAGGCACGGAGGAACCACTCCCCGTCCCAGCCATGCTGCTTCACAGCCTCCACCATGCGATCCACATGGGTGAGCACCCTTGCTGCCTCCTTCTGATTGCCTATTCTGTTGCAGAGCTCCGCGTAGTCCCGGCCGCATACCACGAAGAGGCCGGCGATCATTAGACTCTCCGCCTGTGATCCCTCGCTCCTGTTCTCGGTGGTCTGAAAGCTCTCGTTGGGGTCGTCGGAGAAGCAGTTGAGGTTGAGACAGTCATTCCAGTCGGCACGCCCGATCAGGGGCAGACCGTGGGGTCCCAGGTGATTGATCACATGATCGAATGAAACGGTCAGATGGTCGAAGAGCGGCACCTCGGTGCCCGACTCGTTGTCGAAGGGTACGGACTGGTCCAGTATCGCGAAGTCACCCGTCTCCTTTACATAAGCGGTTGTACCGAGGATCAGCCAGAGCGGGTCATCGTTAAAGCCGCCCCCAATCTCATTGTTTCCTTTCTTGGTGAGGGGCTGGTACTGGTGGTAGCAGGAGCCATCGGGGAACTGCGTAGAGGCGATGTCGATGATCCTCTCGCGGGCCCGTTCGGGGATCTGATGCACGAAACCGAGCAGGTCCTGGTTGGAGTCACGAAAACCCATCCCGCGCCCGATGCCACTCTCGAAGTAGGATGCCGAACGGGAGAAGCAGAAGGTGATCATGCACTGGTACTGATTCCAGATATTCACCATCCTGTCCAGCTTCTCCTCCCCTGTCTTCACCCGGAAGTTACCCAACAGTTGATCCCAGTAGGTACGTAATACGGCAAAAGCGTTGTCCACCTTCTCAACGCTGTCGAAACGGGCGATCATCTCCTGCGCTTTGCGCTTGTTGAGGGCACCCCCTTTGTCCCATTTCTCCTGCGGATCGTTCTCCGCGTAACCGAGCAGGAAGATCAGCTCCCGGCTCTCACCCGGTTCCAGCTCAATCTCGAGGCAATGTGATGCGATGGGCGACCAGCCATGCGCCACGCTGTTGCGGGGCTTTCCTTCCATCACCGCTTGTGGTTCATCGAAGCCGTTGTAGAGGCCAAAGAACGATTCACGGTCAGTATCAAAACCATCAATGGGTTGGTTAACAGAGTAGAAGGCGTAATGGTTGCGGCGTTCCCGGTACTCTGTTTTGTGGTAGATTACCGACCCTTCCACCTCCACCTCGCCGGTGGAGAAGTTACGCTGGAAATTCTCCATGTCGGTAGCGGCATTCCATAGCGCCCACTCCAGAAAGGAAAAGATTTGCAATCTCTTCACTCCGCTCCCCTGGTTGGTCAGCATCAGTTTATGTACCTCTCCGTGGGTCTGCAGGGGGACAAAAAAGAGCAGCTCCGCCTTCACACCGTTGTGTACACCCGTGAAGGTGGTGTATCCCATTCCGTGACGGCACTCGTAGCTCTCCAACTCTGTTTTGCAGGGTTTCCAACCGGGGTTCCATATAGTCTCCCCCTCCCGGATGTAGAAGTAACGGCCACCGCTGTCCGTCGGCACATTGTTGTAGCGGTAGCGGGTGAGGCGGCGGAACTTCGCATCCTTATAGAAGGCATAGCCGCCTGCCGTGTTGGAGATCAGACCAAAGAAATCCTCGTTACCCAGGTAGTTAATCCAGGGCCAGGGGGTGCGGGGATTGTTGATCACATACTCACGGCGTTCATCGTCGAAGAAACCATATTGCATGATTCGATTCGTTTGTCGTTGTGATGAATAAATTAATCCAGTTTTGCTGCTGCTCTTTTCTCTTCCAGCAGCTCGTAGTTCTCCTTCACCTTCTTGTCGGAGAGCGGGTAGAAGTACAT
>JAAZLV010000034.1 GCA_012799155.1 Bacteroidales bacterium
GCCATGTAGACCTGATGTATAACATCATCAACGCATGGGGCAGCTACAACCCTGACCGCGTTTACAGCCTGATTCCTTATGCAGGTGTTGGCTACATGCACGGAATGGACGGTGACTTCAGCAATGTCTACGACAGGGCTTTGACCTGGAATGCAGGTTTGATCAACAACTTCCAGTTCTCCAAGAGCGTAGCGCTCTTTGTTGAAATTGGAATGAGAATTGCTGATCGCAGCTTCGATGGTGATCCTTCAGAAGGCATCATGGAGAAAGTTGGTTACGACGGCATCCTCACCGGTGTTGCCGGTCTGAAGTTTGGTCTGGGTGGCAAACAGGATTTCACTCCTGCCGAGCTGATGGACTACAACCTGATCAACGACCTGAACAGCCAGATCAACAGACTGCGTGCCGAAAACGAAGAGCTGAGACTCAGACCCGAGTCTTGCCCCGAGTGCCCGGAAGTAGAACCCACCATTGTAAACGAAGCAGTTTATGTTCCGAACGTAGTGTTCTTCCGCATCAACTCTGCCAAGATCGACAAGGGTCAGCAGATCAGCGTACACAACACTGCTGAGTACATGAAGGCCAATCCCGATGCAAAGGTAAACATCGTAGCTTATGCTGATGCTCAGACCGGAACACCGGAATACAACTTCGCACTCTCAGAAAAACGTGCAAGAGCCGTTGCCGATGCATTGACCAACGACTATGGCATCAACAGCGACCGCATCGCTATCGACTGGAAGGGTGACACCGAACAGCCTTATGCAGAAAACGACTGGAACCGTGTTGCTATCTTCTTTGTAGACTAAGCAGACGAGACAGATTACTATAAAAAACAACCCGATCGGATGATCGGGTTGTTTTTTTTTGCATCAACAAGGCAAGGATGGGTCTGCTACGCAATGTCAGCCTCAGCCTACTCCTTGATATAGATCCGCTTCACACGGGGGGAAATAGAGGTAAGTATCTCATAGGGGATTGTGCCGATTGATTCAGCCTGTTCAATGACTGAGAGTCCTTCACCAAAAAGAATTACTACGTCTCCCTCACTTGCCTTGACATCTGTCACATCAATCATACAAAGATCCATGCAGACATTCCCAACGATAGGGGCCGTTTGGCCGTTGATCAGTACCTTCCCCCTGCGGTTGCCAAACTGCCTGTCGAGTCCGTCGGCATAACCAAAGCGGATGGTGGCTATGCGTGCATTGCGTGTCAGCTTCTCCTTTCTGCCATATCCGATGGTTTCATTGGCCGGCACCTCTTTGATTTGAAGAATTGTTGTCTTCAGGGTACCGACATTCCTCAGTCCCTGCAGACCACTGGCACTGATGCCATAGAGACCGATGCCCAGCCGTGCCATATCCCACTCCGCTGCCGGAAAACGCTCCATACCTGCGGAATTGAGGATATGCTTCCATACAGTGTATTGTAAGGCCTCTTCAATTGCATAGGCCGCTTTACGAAAGCTATCCATCTGCTGGTGGGTGAATTCATCGAATACCCAGCTTTCGCTGGCAGAGAGGTGTGAAAAGACAGATAGCACCTTCAGTCCTTTCTGTGCGGCAAGCCGTTCAGCAAGAGCCGGTATCTGCTCGGGAAGGAAGCCCAGTCGATGCATGCCGCTGTCAATCTTCAGATGAATCGGATAGTTGGTGATTCCTCTCCTTTCTGCTTCCTTGATATAGGCTTCAAGAATCCTGAAATTGTAAACTTCCGGCTCCAGATCATGTGTGAAGAGCTCTTCGAAGCCGTTCACCTCCGGATTGAGTACCATCACCGGTAGCGTGACACCTTCATTTCTGAGGAGAATACCCTCTTCAGCAACTGCCACTGCAAGGTAATCGCAGCGGTGATACTGCAGTGTTTTGGCAATCTCTGTGGCACCAGCACCATATCCGTTGGCCTTTACCATGCAAACCATTTTGGTATGGGGCTGCAGCTTGGACTTGTAGAAGTTGAAGTTGTGTACCACTGCATCCAGGTCCACCTCCAGTTGTGTTTCATGGATGCGTTCTTCCAGCAGTGTACTTATTTGTTCGAAATGAAACTTTCGCGCACCTTTAATCAGGATCAGCTCTCCATGAAATGTTTTCCAAACGCCTGAACGAATAAACTCATCTGTGGAGGGAAAGAACATTTTTTCATGCAATGCAAAAAGTTCTGCATTTGCTGTTATTTCGGGTCCGATGCCTATCAGCTTTTGAATGCCTCCCTGTTCTGCCAGCTCTGCCACCCTTCGGTAGAGGGAACGAGGCGACAATCCGCTCTGCAGGATGTCGGAAATGATAATGGTCTTCTTCAGGGAGCGCTCCAATCGTCGCTGCTGCTGAAAATCCAGGGCTATACGGATTGAGTTGATGTCGGAGTTATAGGTGTCATTGATGATCAGGCACTCCTGTTTTCCCTTACGAAGCTCCAGACGCATTGCTACCGGTTCAAGCAGTTTCATTCTATCTGCCAGCTCCGTTGGGGAGACATGCAGATAGAGTGCCACAGCAAGGCAGTTGATGGCATTCTCTATCGAAGCCTCATCGGTAAAAGGAATCTGAAAAGAGTAATCGAAGTTGAGAAAAGAGTAACGTATCAGCGTATGCTCCTCGCTTTTCTCTACTGATGAAATGTAAAGGGGTGCATCACGGTTCTTCCTCGACCAGGAGAATGATTTCTGTGAAAGTACCATCAGATCAACACAACGTGAAACAAGATCATTGTCTTCATCGTAGATGAAAACGTCACTGTTGACGAAGAGCTCCAGTTTCTCGGTACATTTCTGCTGGAGGGAGGTGAAGTTTTCCTGATGGGCCTCCCCTATCTTGGTAAGCACACCTATGGTTGGTCTGATAATCGGTTCCAGCTGCTCCATCTCATCGGGTTGCGAGATACCAGCTTCAAAAATGCCCAGTGTACTTTTTTCATCCAGTTGCCATACTGATAGCGGTACGCCAATCTGTGAGTTGTAGCTACGGGGAGAGCGTGTGATGTTGAAATCTTTTTCCAGCAACTGGTAAAGCCACTCCTTAACGATAGTTTTCCCATTGCTACCGGTAATGCCAATCACCGGTAGATCAAAACAGGAACGGTGCCATGCGGCGATCTTCTGCAAGGCGGCAAGGCTATTCTTCACCTGTAGGAAATTGGCATCACCGAAGGTAGACCACTCAGGAAGCATCTTAGTCACCACAAAATTGCGCACTCCCTCCTGATAGAGATCAGCCACAAATCTATGGGCATCATTGTTGCGCGTTTCGAGTGCAAAAAAAAGAGCGCTACCAGGATCAGTAAGCCTGCGACTGTCGGTTAACAACTGACGGATGATGCAGGAATGCAGTGTCTTCACCGGCAGTTGTAGAATTGAAGCGATCTGTTGAATGGTATAGTTCATATGGATTCTTGTCACAAGTTCAGTTTTTTTCTTTCCTCATCACAGGAGATGGAGGGATGACGACGTGCAAAGGCCTCCAGTTTATCTTCCGTCTGTTGGCGAAAGCGATAGAATGCCTCGCTGTCGGGATGCAGTGGACGATGTTCCAATGCCTGACGAATGACCGACCACTCTCTGTTCACCTCCTCTGTTTCATGAGAAAAACAGAATAGGGAGAATTTCTCCCAGATATAATTCACTGCCAGGGAGGTGGGATGCAGCATATCATCGCCATAGAAACGATAATCGCGTAGCTCATCGATCATTATCTCATAGGCTGGGAAATAGAAGATCTGCTTTGGAAACAGCACCTGTAGCCGTTCAATTGCCAACTGGAGAGTAGCTTTGCTGAGTTGGTTCTCATGAGCTCCATCCTTCATATGACGGACGGGGCTTACCGTGAAAAGTAACTTCATCCGAGGGTTAAGCTGTATCAGACGTTTTATGAGTATTTGCCACTCCAAGGTAATCTCTTCAAGCGACAAACGAGTACGTTCGAACTGGTTTGCCGGTAATTTGTGACAGTTGGCCACAATTTTATCGTCATCTTTCCGGCGATAGATCCAGGATGTACCAAAGGTGACCATCAGCAAATCAGTGAGCGGCAGCAGTGCAACAGCTTTTTCAAATCTATTGTTTATCAACTGCAAGCTTTCTTCCAACCGTGGCGATGAAAACACCCCATGGTGCATCGGACTGTGATACATCCCGTTGTATAAAAAAAGGTCGCTCTCGCTGAAGGGATTTCCTGAGATCAATCTCTTAAGGGCTTCTGACACCGAGAAGGGATTGTAGAGAATACCAAAAGGATTGATCTCCACACGAAACTTATGATCAAGAAGCTTCCTGCCTATCTCTTCTGAAAAACAGGAACCCAGCATCATCATCTCCGTGTTGTGATTGATCATCACTTCACCTTCACCTATATCAACGCATGTACGAAATTCCATTTCTGTAGCCAATCGATTGTCATACAAAAATAACAATAAAGCAGCCATTAAACGAAATGGAACCGATTATAATTTGTGAAAATGAGAATGGGAGGGATATAAAAAAGGAATGGTTGTCTCACGACAACCAATCTTCATTGTTAACCTTAAATCTAATACCATGAAAAACACATTGCAAATATAGGCGTTTTTGTGTTATAAAACATAACTATTGAGCAGAAAAATCATCTTTTTTGCACATTTTAACCATAAATAGCCGTATTTGCCGAATTCAACTCTGTTTTTCACATTTTATTCCACCCGGAGCACCAATCCTTTCAGATATTCCCCTTCTGGATGGTAGATGTTGATGGGGTGATCTGCCGGTTGTGACAATTGATGAAGGATACTCACCTTTCTTCCCGAAATGGCAGCAGCGCTGAAGATAGCAAGCCGAAATTGTTCCCTGGTAATGGCCTGAGAACAGGAGAAGCTGAAGAGAATGCCTCCGGATGCTATTTTTGCCATGGCCGCCAAGTTGAGTTTCTTATACCCCTGCAGTGCATTGTTCACCGCACCGCGATGTTTTGCAAAGGCTGGCGGATCCAACACCATCAGGTCATATTTACCTTCGGGAGTCTCTTTCAGATAACGGAATGCGTCCTGTGAAAAAGAGTGGTGACGAGGCTCATCGCCGAAGTTCAGTGTAATGTTTCGATCGGTGATGGAGACTGCTTTAGAAGAACTATCAACCGAGTCGACCAGTGAGGCACCTCCACGAAGGCCATAGACTGAAAATCCACCAGTATAGCAGAACATGTTGAGCATACGGCGGCCGGCGGCATGCTGTTCCAGTAGTTTTCTATTCTCACGCTGATCGATAAAGAATCCTGTCTTCTGTCCGCGGAGCCAGTCAATCTGAAAGCGCAATCCGTTTTCATGGGCGATGGCATCTGTTTGTCCTCCACCCCATAGATAGCCGTCCTCTGCACCCAGTTCAGCCTTGAAAGGAAGTGTCCCTTCCGACTTGTAATAGATATGCTTCAGTCCCTCTACTTCCTTCACCTCTTTCAAGGCAGTCATGATCAGTTCCAGATCACGATGCATCCCCACCGAGTGTGCCTGTATGACAGCAGTGTCACCATAGATATCGATGATCAGTCCCGGGAGATGGTCCCCTTCACCATGCACCAACCGATAGGTATTGTTGTCGCTACGCAGCAGATTCAGTTCTTTTCGCAGTTGTAGAGCGCTGCTTAGCGCCGCCAGGTAGAAATCTTTATCGATTGGCTGATCGTGGAAAGAGAGGATGCGCACAGCGATGCTCCCTATCTGGTAATGCCCCACTCCCAGGAAGCTTCCATCGGCAGCAAACACACGCACCAGATCTCCCTCTGCTGGTAAAGATGGTCCCTGGGCGAGAGCACCTGAGAAGACCCATGGATGAAAGCGTCTGAGCGATTCATCCTTTTTCGGTTTCAATTGGATTGATTGATACATCTTAATCTTGTTATTTGTTTGTAGGGCTGTCGGAATTGACAAGATGGTTATAGATGCGCAGGCAGGCCCAGGCATCAATGGCAGCATAAGCCTGCTGCGCGGGGGTCAGCTGAGGTGCCTCCCAGTTGGAGAGGCGCTGACTCTTTGATATCTTCTTTCCGAAAAGCAGGGCGTATATCTTTTGTAGGCTGTTGTCATCGATACCGAACTTGTCGACGAAGAGCTGCAAATCGATGAAGTTCTCAGGCTCACGTACCGATCGTTGCCTGATAGCGGCAAAGTCGTCACGCAGGGAGAGACCAATTTTTTTAATATCGGGATTGCTCATAAGATGTACCAACTTGTCGGGATAGCCGATATGGTTGAGACGGAAGAGATAGCAAACCTCATCGGTAGCCAGCTGCATCAGTGCCACCTTGTGGTTCTGTCCCCGCTTGAATGAAGGCTTTGTTTCCGTATCGAAACCGATGGCCCTATGGTTGCTAAGATGAGCCACCGCTTCTGCCACTTCCTCCTCGTGATCTACAACAATTATTTTGCCGTCAAAGGTCTCTTTCGGCAATTCGGCCAGTTGCTCTTTTGTAATGGTTAGTCCCACAATTCTTCAATATTATTGATATCCGATTCCTCATCCGTTCCACTCTCTTCAAACCTGCACTTGAGTGCATGCAGTGGGCGTAGCACATTCACCAGCTTCTGTCCCCAGTAGAGCATAAAATTCTCCTGGCAGACTGCCAATGCATCCTCCATCTGATCGGACAGTTCAAACTGATAGACAGAAACTAAATTTCGGATATCTTGGTACAAATCGGCCAGATTCTCGGAGACAAATGCAGATATGGGACGATCACTGTACTTCATCTCATCGACAAAAACATCCAGGTAGGTATCTTCCTCACCCATCACCTCAGCAATACGATTGACAACCCGTGCGTAATCCTCTTCCCTTACAAATGTAGGGGGCACCTCGTCGTTCAGTAACGATGCTTGTGGCAACAACAACGTTTTCACATAGAGTAAAGGTAAGAGTTTAAGTATCCTCTCCACCCACTCATTTCGCGAAATCTCCACCTCGCTCTCCAGGAAGTGACAAAGTTCAGCTGCCACGGCAATAAAATCAATCACATTTTTGTGGTAAGCGATTTGACTTTTCTCCTCTTTCTCCATGCTCATCCTATTTAATCTGTTCATCCGTTTGCAAATACAAAAATAGTCAAAATTTCCGAGAATGAACGAGAGGAAGCAATGGCTTTAAAGCAACAGGCATGATAGTGCTCAGGAAAGGAGACAAGGCAATTTTGTGATCCGTGATATAATACCAACCTATCGCAAGGGAGAAGATCCCGCAGATCTTGAAAGCGAAAACAGACACTGGCGAGTTGCATGCTGAAAGCATCTCTATTTGCAGAAAAAGCATGCAAAGATTTTGTGAATCCGATTGAAAATAATATCTTTGCATCCGACAAGAGAGAGGGAAGCAGGAAAAACCGCTTCCTTTTTTGTTCTTGTACGTTATGATGATCGACAAAAACATGCTTATCTCCCTCACGGAAGAGTATCTGAAAGATACGACCTACTACCTGGTAGATCTCATCCTGGGTAATGATAACAGCATCATCGTGGAGATTGACAACGATGAGGGTGTGGACATAGATCAGTGCGTTGCGTTGAGCCGTCACATTGAGGTACAACTTGACCGTGACAGCGAGGATTTTGAGTTGACAGTCACCTCGGCCGGACTCACATCACCTTTCAAGACAATACGTCAGTACCGCAAGTATGAAGGCAAGGAGGTGGAGGTGCTCACTCGTACAGGCGTCAAGCACAATGGAATCCTGCGTTCGTCTGACAATGAGGGTTTCATCCTGACAATCACACGCAAGGTAAAGCCGGAAGGGGCAAAACGCAAACAGGAAGTAGATGAGGATATCCGCTTCAAATACGATGATGTGAAATATACTAAATATCTTATACGATTCAAATAATATATGGGCAAGAAGAAAGAAACCATCAGTCTCATAGATACTTTTTCCGAATTCAACGAACTGAAGAATATCGACAAGGCAACACTGATCAGTGTGCTGGAAGAGTCGTTCCGCAACGTCATCTCAAAGGCGAACGGTACAGACGAGAATTACGATATCATCATCAATCCCGACAAGGGAGACCTGGAGATCTGGCGCAACCGCACCATTGTTGAAGATGACGAACTGGAGGATCCCAACCTGGAAATCACGCTCAGCGAAGCACAGAAGATCGACGAGGATTTTGAGGTGGGAGAAGAGGTGACTGATGAGGTTTCGTTAGAGCATTTTGGACGACGCACAATCCTTAACCTGCGACAAACACTGGCATCTAAGATCCTGGAGCTGGAGAAGGACAACCTCTACAACAAATACAAGGAGAAGGTTGGCGAGATTGTTTCGGGTGAAGTCTATCAGATCTGGAAGAAAGAACTGTTATTGCTTGATGATGAGCACAATGAACTGATCCTGCCCAAAACCGAACAGATACCAAGCGACTTCTTCCGCAAAGGAGAGCATGCCCGCGCTGTGGTAGCCCGTGTTGAAAACAAGAACAACAATCCCAGAATCATCCTCTCACGCACCTCTCCGGTATTTCTGGAACGGCTCTTCGAGCAGGAGATACCTGAGATTGCCGATGGACTGATAACTATCAAGGGTATTGCACGTATCCCGGGTGAACGTGCCAAGGTGGCAGTGGAAGCCTATGATGACCGCATCGACCCGGTAGGTGCCTGTGTGGGGATGAAGGGTTTCCGTATCCATGGTATTGTACGTGAACTGCGCAACGAGAACATAGACGTAATCAACTTCACAAATAACACTACACTCTTTATCCAAAGAGCACTGAGTCCCGCACGCATCAACTCCATCACTCTCAAGGAAGAGGAAAGGCGCGCAGAGGTATTCCTCAATCCTGAGGAAGTGTCACTGGCCATCGGCAAAGGTGGAGCCAACATCAAGCTGGCCTCGATGCTTACAGGTTACAACATTGAAGTGTTCCGTGACATCGATGAGGTGGACGAAGAAGACATCTACCTGGATGAATTCCGCGACGAAATCGATGGTTGGGTAATTGACCAGTTGAAGAAAATAGGTTGCTCCACTGCCAAGAACGTACTGGCAACCAGTCGTGAGCGATTGATTCGCGAAGCAGACCTGGAGGAGGACACCGTAGATGAGGTGTTGGCAATCCTTCGTTTTGAATTTGAAGAGGAAGAGACGGAAGAGGAAGTTGGCAGTGACTCTGAAAACAGCAGCGAAATTTCCATTGAGGAGATTGATGCTGATCTAAACTCCGACGAGGAGGATACAGAGAGCGAGCAAGCCGAAAAGTCTGATGAGGAGGTGTAACAATCCTCATAGCAAGGCTGCTTAAAGAGCCTGACAACCCATACTGTTCACAGATAAAATAACCAGAGAAAGGGATAGAAGATATATATGCCTATTAGATTAATAAAAGTATCGAAGAATTTGAATGTAGGAATCAACACGTTGGTTGAATTCCTGCATAAGAAAGGTATTGAAGTAGAAGCAAATCCTAACGCAAAAATTGAGGATGAACAGTACGATATACTGATCGCCGAATTCGGTAAAGATAAGAATATTCGCCGGGAGGCGACCGAGACACGTGAGAAGATGCACCGCCGTGAAGAGAAGAGGGAGACCGTAGCCATTGAAGGTTATGAGTTACCTGAAGTGGAGGCTCCCAGAAAGAAAGCGGAGAAAGAGGTAATTGAAACCGAAATACCCAAAGAGATGAAACCCCACTTCAACGTCGTGGGAAGCATCGACCTCGACAACTTGGGTAAGAAGAAAAGCGAACCAAAACAGGAAGAATCGCAGCCGGCTGTTGAAGAATCGGTGGAAAAGCAAAGTGAGAAGAAAGAAGTTCTTCCCATAGAAGAGAAGATTCAATCGGAGCCCCCCACAACAGAACCCAAAGAGCATGACGCCGACCTGAAAAAGGAGAAAGAACCTGTCACTCCTCCCGAAGTTGTTGAAACACCTGCAGCAACCACTACTGCTGAGGTGAACGCCTCACAAGCAGAAGCAACTCCTCCCCCTGTAACTGAAACAGTGGTGGAGCATGAATTGCCGGTTGAGGCACCTGTGGAAAAGCAGTCAAGCAAACCTGCTGATAAAATGAAGGAGGCTGAGCCAGAATCGTCACCTGCCATAGCAGCAGAGAAAGTTGAAACAGTAAAGGAAGCAGAGACTGCTGAATCTGTAGAGACTGCTGAGACTGCTGAGGTAACAGGGAAAGCAGTGACCGCAGAGACAACTGACACAGAGAACGGAGACAATCTGTTCCGTCTTCATAAGAACAAGCTGGAATCGAACATCGTGGTAAAGGGATCAATCGATCTTGACTCCATAAACGACCGTACACGCCCGCAACGCAAATCTCGTGCTCAACGGAAGAAAGAGCGTCTGGATCGTGAGCAGAAAGTCATTGACAGCAAGAAGCTGAAAGATGAGAAGGTTAAACTGCTGAAGAAAGAGGCAATTGATGAAAAGAAAAAACCGGTTGTAAGCGAAAGCGAAGAGGATTTAAAGAAGAAAAAACGAACGAGAATCCGTACCGCAAAAGTTAACATCGAGAAACCAGGCAACTTTGGACAGCCTTCCCGTGGCGACAGGAAGCCTTCGCTTCGTAAACCTATCAAGGCTGAGGTGAGTGACGAGGATGTTCAGAAACAAATTAAAGAGACGCTGGCACGACTCACCGAGAAAAGAGGCAAGAAGGGCGGAGCCAAGTATCGTCGCGAGAAGAGAGAAGCAAGTGCTCACAGGCAACAGGAGGAGTTGATGCAACAGGAAAGGCAGAGCCGTGTGCTTCAGCTGACCGAATTTGTAACAGCCAACGACCTGGCCAACATGATGAATGTACCGGTCACCAATGTTATTTCCACATGTATGAGCTTGGGAGTAATGGTGGCCATCAACCAGCGACTCGATGCGGAAACGATCAACATCGTGGCAGAGGAGTATGGTTTCAAGACACAGTTCGTAAGTGCTGATGTGATCGAGGCTATCGCCGAAGAAGAAGATGCAGCCGAGGACTTGGTATCACGTCCTCCAATTGTAACCGTGATGGGCCATGTGGACCATGGTAAGACATCACTGTTGGACAGCATCCGAAACACAAACGTGATTGCCGGTGAAGCGGGTGGTATCACACAGCACATCGGAGCATACAACGTACAGCTGGAGGATGGTCGTAAGATCACCTTCCTCGACACTCCGGGTCACGAAGCGTTCACCGCCATGCGTGCACGCGGTGCCAAGGCTACCGACGTTGCCATCATTATCGTGGCTGCAGACGACAATGTGATGCCTCAGACAGTTGAAGCAATCAACCATGCTGGAGCTGCTGGCGTACCAATCGTTTTTGCAATCAATAAGATTGACAAGCCAGGTGCCAATCCTGAAAAGATCAAGGAACGTCTGGCTGAAATGAACTATCTGGTGGAAGACTGGGGCGGTAAGTACCAGTCGCAGGACATCTCCGCCAAGAATGGCATCGGCATACAGGAACTGCTGGAAAAGGTGCTGCTCGAAGCCGATCTGCTTGAGTTGAAAGCCAATCCCGGCAAACGTGCCTCCGGCTCCATCATTGAATCTGAACTTGATAAGGGTCGTGGCTATGTCTCCACCGTACTGGTAGAGAACGGCACCCTGCACCAGGGAGATATCGTGTTGGCAGGTGCCTACTACGGACGTGTAAAGGCTATGTTCAATGAGCGCAACCAGCGAATTGAAAAGGCAGCACCAGCTGAGCCTGCTTTGATTCTCGGACTGAACGGTGCACCCCAGGCGGGTGACACCTTCAACGTGATGGAGACTGAACAGGAAGCACGATCCGTTGCCAACCGCCGCGAGCAACTACAACGCGAACAGTCGCTCCGCACACAGAAGATGCTTACCCTCGACGACATCGGTCGCCGCATTGCCATAGGCAACTTCCAACAACTGAACATCATCGTCAAGGGCGACGTGGACGGATCGGTAGAAGCACTCTCCGACTCGCTGATACGACTCTCTACTGAAGAGATACAGGTCAACGTGATCCACAAAGCTGTAGGCCAGATTTCAGAGTCTGATGTCACGCTGGCAGCCGCCTCCGATGCAATCATCATCGGCTTCCAGGTACGTCCTTCACTGGGTGCTCGCAAAGAGGCAGAGAAAGAGGGTGTAGACATCCGTCTATACTCCATCATCTATGCAGCTATCGAAGAGGTAACGGCAGCCATGGAAGGTATGCTTGCTCCGGAAGTGAAAGAGGAAATCATCGGAAACGTTGAGGTGCTTGATGTCTTCAAGATCTCGAAGGTGGGTACTGTTGCCGGTAGCATGGTACGTGACGGTAAGATCAAACGGTCGAGCCGTATACGTCTGATCCGTGACGGTATCGTAATCTTCACCGGCGAGCTCGACTCACTGAAGCGCTTCAAGGAGGATGCACGTGAAGTGAGCTCGGGTTATGAATGCGGTATCACTATCCGCAACTTCAACGATATCAAGGTGGGAGACACCATTGAAGCGTTTGAAGAGACAGAAGAGAAAAGAACATTGTAAGAAAGTCCCTTTACAATTTGCAGGACTCTTTCACACCAGTGAAAAGCCTGGGGGCAGAAGTGTATAACCAGTTGACATTGTTATTTTAATTCCTACCCTGAAAGCGACTGCATCTGTCCGATATCGGGCAGATGCGGCCGCAACACACAGGGAGGGATAAAAAAGGATGATTATGACAAAGAGAATTATTTTCACACTTGCAGCATATCTGATGCTGGCTACCACCGCTTCTTTTGCACAACAAATGGTGAGTGTGGCCCATGTGAACAGCGAGGAGCTGCTGGAAGCTTTTCCCGAAAAGCAACTAGCTGTTGAGCAATTGGTCACTTTAAACGACAATTACAAGAAAGAACTGGAGTTGATGCAGAGTGAATACAACAAGAAATATTCCGACTACATCACCTACCAGGCATCACTAGCTGAGAACATCAAGCTGCGCAGGATGCAGGAATTGACAGCACTGGAAAATAGAATACAACAGTTTACGGAACTTGCTCAACAGGATATTGAGCACCAGGAACAGGAACTGTTGGATCCGCTCCGAAAGAAGATTCGCGAAGCAATACATGCAGTGGGTCTCGAACACCGCTTCACGGTGATATACGACCTGGCCGATGAGGGAATAGCCTTTCTTTCACCCGATGCTGTGGATGCCAATCCCCTTGTAAGAAAGAAACTGGGGATAAACTAATATTTTCATGAGTGAATCGTGATGTTACCAACGGTGGCCGGTCCCATCGGCATATTTGACTCGGGGTACGGCGGACTTACGGTTCTGTCGGCAATCAAATCGCTGTTACCACAATATGACTACCTCTACCTGGGGGACAACGCCCGGGCACCATACGGCAGTCGTTCCTTCGACACTGTTTACCAATTCACACGGGAAGCGGTTGAGTGGCTGTTCAGCAGTGGCTGCCACCTGGTGATCCTTGCCTGCAACACTGCATCGGCAAAAGCATTGCGCACCATTCAGCAACGTGATCTTCCAACCATTGATCCAGAGCGAAGAGTACTGGGAGTAATTCGCCCCACAACTGAGCGGGTGGCTGAACTGACCAACAGTGGTCATATCGGCGTACTCGGCACTGAAGGCACCATCCAGTCACGTTCATACGAGATTGAAATCTATAAGTTACATCCGCAACTCACCATCTCTGGCGAAGCCTGTCCGATGTGGGTGCCATTGGTGGAGAATAGAGAATACGACAAGCCTGGAGCCGACTATTTCGTGCGGCAGCATCTGGAACAGCTGATGGCGAAAGATCCACAGATCGACACCATCATCCTTGGTTGTACCCATTATCCGCTGTTGCTTGATAAGATAAGGCAACACCTTCCTGCCGACACCAATGTGATCACACAGGGCAGCTATGTGGCTGAAAGCCTCAAAGATTATCTTTCACGTCACCAGGAGATGGATGCAAAATGCACAAAAGGCGGCACGGTACACTATTATACCACCGACGCTTCCGACAAATTTAACCAACTGGCATCGATCTTTCTGCGTGAGAAGGTTGATGCCCGGCAAATCAAACTGGAAAAGCTATGACAAACTGGTTCGATCTTACAGTCGGCATTCTGCTGCTCCTTGCAGTGATCAACGGCTACCGCAAAGGTCTGATCATGCAGCTGGTGGGACTCGCCATCCTGGTGTTATCTGCCATTTTTGGCGGCAGAGTGGCGGAAATGATCCTTCCACATCTCACAGGATGGATCAACCTTTCACCCGAAGCAGCACGCGTACTCTCCTTTCTCCTTGCTTTTGCCGCCATTGCAATCGCACTCACTCTTGTGGGCAAACTCATTCAAAGATTTTTCGATCTGGTACTGCTCAGTTTTCTGAACCGTCTAATAGGCGCTGTAATTGCTGCAGGTACCATGATGCTTTTCCTGAGCATACTGCTCAACCTCCTCTTGTTACTCGACCGCAATGAGACAGTAATCAGCCCCCAGATCAAAGAGGAGTCCTTCTTCTATTCGCGGGTAGAGGCAGTGGTGCCGGCTATTGTTCCCCATCTGAACAGCCGCTTATGGGATGAGTATGTCCCAAAAAGTTATCGAGAAGAGATGGAAAAGAAATCAGACAGCCTTTACCAATCTTTACCTGAGGGACAAACTGTTGATTCAAGCTATCAAAAACGTTATTTTGATGTAAATTAGGAGTGATGAAATTTGAAATCCACAAGGAGGGCAAGGCACCTCTGATACGTATCCTTGTCGTGTTGATTCTGATCAACACCGCTTCTTTCCTGCTATTTCCCGACACAATTTTCACCGTGTTGCTCTTGGGTGTCTCAATTGCTTTCTTCGCCACAGCGCTCAACTTCTACAAACAGCCTGAACGAACCTACAAGGGCGACCTGCACGGATTGGTCAACGCACCCACCGATGGCCGCATCGTGGTAATTGAAAAGGTATTTGAGAAAGAGTTCTTTCAGGAGGAACGCATTCAGATTTCCATCTTCATGTCGCTCTTCAATGCCCACTCCAACTGGGTTCCCGTATCAGGAAAAATCACGCACTACTCGCATGTGGATGGCAACTTTTACAGAGCCTATCTACCCAAGTCGAGTCACGAAAACGAACGTTCCAACATTGTGATCGAGACTCCCGAACATGGTACCATCCTCACCAAACAGATTGCAGGAGCCCTGGCACGCCGCATCGTCACTTATGTGAAAGAGGGAGAAGAACTGCACATTGGTTCACCGCTTGGCTTCATTAAACTCGGTTCACGCATGGACATCTTCTTGCCACTGGATAGCGAAATACTGGTCTCCATGGGTGAGGAGGTAAGGGCCAACATCACCTTCCTGGCCAGACTGAACAAACAGAATAAATAATTTGATATGAGGAAGCAGATACCCAATATCATCACACTGCTCAACCTCCTTGCCGGATGTATTGCCATCACCATGGCTTTCAGTGGAAATTTCACAGCGGTAGTCCTCTGGGTAGCGGTGGCAGCACTCTTCGACTTTCTGGACGGTATGGCGGCGCGGTTGCTAAAAGCATACTCACCAATAGGAAAGGAGCTTGATTCATTGGCAGACGTAGTAAGCTTTGGTGTAGCACCAGCAATTGCTGTTTACGTGTTGCTGCGCGATCATCTCTCACTACCGGCAGCATTGGGTAGTTTGTCGTCATTAGTTCCATACTTTGCGTTTCTGATTCCTCTATTTTCAGCCTACCGTCTGGCGAAGTTCAACCTCGACGAGCGACAGAGCAGTTCCTTCCTCGGTCT
The DNA here is from genome assembly GCA_012799155.1 of Bacteroidales bacterium. Classification (GTDB taxonomy): domain Bacteria; phylum Bacteroidota; class Bacteroidia; order Bacteroidales; family Dysgonomonadaceae; genus Proteiniphilum. Next base: position 15,706 of record JAAZLV010000034.1, read on the forward strand.
CCCCACACCGGCAAACGCTCTTTTCTGGATCAGCTATTGCTATGGCATGGTGCAATTCTCTCCACTGGATGACAGGTTCCTATACCTGACCTATGCATTGATTCTGCTACTCTCTCTTCTGATGGTGAGCGAGTTACCCATGTTCTCACTCAAAATCAAATCGTTGCAACTTAAGGCAAACATACAACAGTTCACCATGCTTTTGTTATCAGCGGGATTAATTGCTATTTGGGGAATCATCGGCATTGCCTGGTCTATCCTTACCTATATAGCAATATCGTTGTTCACGTCACTAATCAAAAGGCGAACAAATAAGTAAGGAATTGTCAAACGCAATCAGTAGTACATTTCTCCGGCTCCAGTATAACAAACCGTTAAATATTACAAAGCGGGAGATGAGAACTATCGAAATTTGTATCTTTACAACTTAGAGCATTTAATCAGCATCTTTTTATGGGATTTCTAATCAAATTTCTCCTTTTTTTTGTAGTCGCTTATCTTCTGATGAAAGGATTCGTAGCATTCCTTATGGGCAAGCGCAACACTACATCGACCACAAACCGTCAATCGTCTCAACACCAGCCAAAACAACCCGAGACTCAGGAAGATAGAATCATCGAGTATCAGAAGAAAACATTCGAAAAGAGTGAGGCAGAGGATGTTGAGTTCACCGAAATCAAACAACCACAGGGAGAATCATAACCAGAGCTGTTGCTTTTTTCTCCAAAAAGCAACTCTTTTTGCATGCGACCGGAATCAATAAAAACATATAAGAAAATTTATACAATCAGAGATTATGACAGATATTTTTGATAGACTGAAGAGTGTCAGTGGTCCGCTGGAACAGTACCGACAGAAAGCAGACGGTTATTTTGCATTCCCCGAACTGGAAGGAGAAATTGGTCCCCGCATGCGTTTCATGGGACGTGAGATGATTACCTGGAGCCTGAACAACTACCTGGGACTGGCAAACCATCCCGAAGTGAGGAAGGCCGACGCAGATGCTGCCGCCCAGTGGGGTATGGCTTACCCTATGGGTGCACGCATGATGTCGGGACAGACCAAATACCACCGTGAGCTGGAAGAGAAGCTGGCACGCTTCGAGAAGAAGGAGGCAGCCTACCTGCTCAACTACGGTTATCAGGGAATGGTCTCCATCATCGACTCGCTAGTGTCTCGCAACGATGTGATCGTCTACGACTCCGAGTCGCACGCCTGCATCATGGATGGCATCTTCCTTCACAAGGCAAAGGGTGGCAAGAGCTTTGTTTTCCCTCACAACGACATGGAACGCTGCGAGAAGATGCTTGGCTTCGCTACGAAGAATGCAGAAGAACATGGCGGTGGCATCCTGGTGATTACCGAAGGTGTATTTGGCATGTCGGGCGATCTGGGTAATTTGCCGGGAATCGTAAAGCTGCGGGAGAAATACAATTTCCGTCTGATGATTGACGATGCACACGGCTTCGGTACCATGGGTGAGACCGGTGCAGGTGCCAGCGAACACTTCGGACTGATGGACGAGGTGGACATCTACTTCGGTACCTTTGCCAAGTCGATGGCCGGTATCGGCGCTTTTGTAGCCTCCGAGAAGGCGATCGTCGACTCACTTAAATACAACATGCGCTCCCAGATCTTCGCCAAGTCGCTTCCCATGCCCATGGTGATCGGAGCACTGAAGCGTCTTGAGATCCTGCAATCACAGCCAGAGCTGAAGGAGAACCTGTGGAAGGTTGCCAGGGCCTTGCAAGAGGGACTGGTAGCTGAAGGATTCAACATCGGCAACACCGAGTCGCCAGTAACACCCGTCTACTTCAGCGGTTCCGTACCGGAGGGTACCAACATCGTGATTGACCTGCGCGAGAACCACGGAATCTTCTGCTCTATAGTTGTCTACCCGGTAGTCCCGAAAGGGGTGCTGATGCTGCGTCTAATCCCCACAGCCTCACACACGCTGGCTGAAGTGGAACGCACCATTGAGGTATTCAAGGAGATCAAGCAAAACCTGGCGGAAGGCAAATATCAGTCGGACGAGATGCGCACCATGTCGGTGAACGCATAAATTTCCAACCGGAGGAACCTGCATCCTCACAGAAATTATCAGCAGATGCTAAGAGTCAAGATTCAGCGCAAATATCACTTGCAATGCACGCAGTGTGGTCATGTGACCCCCAACTTCTGGACCTGGTTTGATCAGGGTCAGCAGTGTCCCTCCTGTGGGAGCAAACACTCCGAGGTGTGGTACAACAGACGTTACCAACGGCTGGCACGCATCATCAAACGGAAGCCCGACAGTTTCTGGCACTACTTCCCCTTCCTGCCGCTCCTGCGCCGACGTCACATCATCTCCCGCAACGAGGGAGCGGTGCCATTGGAACGGTGGAGTTTCCTGGAGTCGTTTGCCCGTGAGAAATATGGTCTGGATATCAAGGTTCACGTCTATCGTAACGACTTGAATGGTGGCACCGGCACATTCAAAGACCCGGCTGCATCGATGGCTGCCAGCCTCTTCAACGAACTGGGCATCAAGCAGTATTGCATCGCTTCCACAGGTAACTCAGCAACAGCATATGCCAAGTATCTCTCCATGGCGAAAGTAAACTGCTCTGTCTTCATGCCGGAGGATGCCATCAAGACCTCCGAAGCAACCATCAGCTCCTACGGACAACAGGTCTTTCGGGTGAAGGGAGATTATGCGAAAGCAAAGGAGATCGCTGCCGGCTACGCAAAGTTAC
>JAAZLV010000261.1 GCA_012799155.1 Bacteroidales bacterium
CACTGAGCGGAAACGCTTTTATGGGTTATTACTGCGGCAACCAGACCTACGAGATCATCTATCAGACCGAAGAGGTGATGGCACTACGTGTGGAAAACACGGTTGAAGGTCAGGATTGGGTGTTCATCTACTGTCTCGAGGAACTGAACGTGGAGCCGCCGGAAGTGGTGAAAGTACCGAAAGCGGTCCCGTTGGCAGAGGATTTCGAAGGAGACACCTTCCTCAACTTCGTGCAGGAGGATATGGGTGCTGTGAGCGGTGTGGTAGACAACCCGCTACCGCTTCCCATCAACACCTCAGACAAGGTCTACCGCTACTGGAAATCGGGTGGCTTCTATAGCAACCTCGCCTTCACGGCAGCCGACTACAAGTTTGACCTTACTGCGCAGAACAAGGTACGGGTGAAGGTGTTCATCCCCTCCTTCAACGATTACACTACCGAGCATGCTGTTGCCGGCGACTGGATCGCCAACCGGAAATTGTTGCCCCAGCTGGCAGTGAAGCTGCAGGACAGTGATATGGGTGGCAACGCCTGGCAGACACAGACCGAGATCGTGAAGGCGGATCTGGAGATGAACAAGTGGCTGGAGTTGGAGTTTGACTTCAGTGGTGTGGCTGACCGAACCGACTACGACAAGATCGTGATCCAGTTTGGTGCGGAAGGACATGCCGGTCCCGGCTTCTTCTTCTTCGACGACTTCTCGTTTGCTGAATAAGAATTACCATTCACTTAAAGGATGCCGTGATGAGCGGCATCCTTTTTCAACCATTATGATGAAAATGACTCCAATATTGTATCTGTTTATGGGGCTTCTTCTTGCCTGTGGTGAGAAGAACAGTCCTGAAGTCAATCCACCCAAGCCCGAGGTAGAGGTGAAATGGAGTTTTAATCCCACTTCACTGGAGCTCGCAGCAAAAGGAGAGGCCAGGAGCGTAATTGTTACGGCCAATGGTGACTGGACGGTTACCTCCGGGGAGAGTTGGTGCAGTACCGATCCGAAAACAGGGCACAACGGACAGACCAGCCTCAAGATCACAGTCACCGGCAATCCGCACCTCACCTCCCGCACGGCGGAGCTCACCTTTACTTCCGGTAAGCAGAGCCAGCGTTACACCGTTACGCAAGCGGCCGGCACGATTGATAATTTTGTTCCCGATGGATACGACCTGGTATGGGAAGAGGAGTTCAACGCAGAGCGCCTGAGCGGCGGCAAGCCTGCCCTGCCCAACACTGATAAGTGGTGGTACGAGAACCTGCCCAAGGGAGCGGTCAACAATGAATTGCAGACCTACGTGGGGGGCTTCCGCGGTACCGACACTGTTGCAGCCATTCACGATGGCACATTGAAGATCATCGCAAAAAAAGTTGGCAGCGACATCCTTTCTGCCCGCATCAACAGTACCGAGAGCTGGACCTACGGTTACTTTGAGGCACGACTGCGGGTACCGGGTGGCAAGGGAACCTGGCCCGCCTTCTGGATGCTGCCTGAGAAAGAAAATCTCAACTGGCCGCTTGATGGTGAGATCGATATCATGGAGTATGTGGGTTACCAGCCCAACGTGGTGCACTCCACGGTACATACCGGTGCCTACAACCACATGATTGGTACCCAGAAAGGGGCACAGAAAACTATCTCAGGTGCCGAGACCCAGTTCCACATCTACGCTGTGGAGTGGACTGCCGACTACATCAAAGGCTTCGTGGATGGGGAGGAGTATTTCCGTTTCAACAATGACGGTGCCGGAAACAAAGAGACCTGGCCTTTCAACGTACCGTTCTACCTGAAGCTCAACCTCGCATGGGGCGGCGACTGGGGCGGCGCGCAGGGTGTGGACGAATCCAAACTTCCCGCTACCTATGAGATCGATTACGTGCGAGTCTATCAAAAAAAATAGGATCAAGAAACAACACACAAAATTTTAAATAACAAAGCTGACAGTTGACAGCTTAATGTTTGTCACGAACCGCTTACAGCAAAAAACATCATCCAAAGAAAATGAACAAATTATTCTATTTCCTCTTTTTGATACCGTTACTGGCTGCCTGTAATGGCAATGCCGGTAAGAACGGAGAGCAACTTGATACAGTCATGGAGCAGAAGATCGACAGCATCCTGGGGCAGATGACCCTTGAAGAAAAAGTGGGTCAGATGGCCCAGTTCACTGTTGATCTGCTTGGCAAAGGTGGCAATGCCTACTTCAGTGATGAACCGTTCGAGGTGGATCCTGCGATGATTGACACCGTGATTGGCAAGTACAAGGTAGGATCCATCCTCAATGTGAGCAACAACAGGGCGCGCACCACCGAGGTGTGGGAGAAGACCATCCGTGCCATTCAGGAGCGAGCAATCGCGGAGACAGGCATCCCGGTGCTCTACGGCATCGATGCCATTCACGGAGCTACCTACACCGCTGGCTCCACGCTCTTCCCGCAATCGGTGGCGATGGCAGCCAGTTTCAACCGTGAACTGATGAAAGAGGGCTCACGTATCACTGCATACGAGACACGCGCCAGCAATATCCCATGGACCTTTGCACCCACCATGGACCTGGGCAGGGATGCCCGTTGGTCACGTCAGTGGGAGAGCTACGGCGAAGATGCGTACCTCAACGCCGAGATGGCAGTGGCCTCTACTCTCGGCTTTCAGGGAGATGACCGCAATCGTGTGGGAAGTCAGCACATCGCTGCCTGTCTGAAGCATTACATGGGTTACGGTGTGCCCGTTTCAGGAAAAGACCGTACCCCTGCCCTGATCTCCGAAAGTGAACTGCGAGAGAAATATTTCGAACCTTTCCGTGCTGCTATCGAAGCAGGAGCACTCTCAGTGATGGTCAATTCTGGCATCATCAATGGGGTATCAACCCATGCCGATCATCGCCTGTTGACCGTCTGGTTGAAAGAGGAACTCAATTTCGACGGGCTGGTAGTGACCGACTGGGCGGATGTGCAGAACCTCCTCTCACGCGACAGAATTGCACTCGATTACAAAGAGGCGGTAAAGAAAGCGATCAACGCAGGAATTGACATGGTGATGGAACCCTACAACCTGGCATTCTGCCCCACACTGGTGGAGTTGGTGGAAGAGGGAGAGGTTTCGATGGAACGAATTGACGATGCCGTGAGAAGAGTGCTTCGCCTCAAGTATCGACTGGGACTCTTCGAACGTCCCTATTGGTCACGAACGGAATACCCCGATTTCGGCAGTGCTGAAAATGAGGCTGCAGCCAAAGTGGCTGCCGATGAAGCTATCACACTGTTGAAAAATGAGGAGAATATCCTTCCGCTCCCGGCAGGAGCCCGCATCCTTGTGGCTGGTCCCAATGCCCACACCATGAGACCGCTCAACGGTGGCTGGAGTTACTCCTGGCAAGGTGAGAAGGTGGATGAATTCGCAGAACAGTACAACACCATCTACGAAGCCTTGCAGCATAAGTTCGGAGAGGGTAACGTCCGCTACGAACCGGGTGTCACCTACAAGATGGATGGTCAATATTACGAGGAGAATGCACCTGAGATCGGGAAGGCAGTAGCAGCAGCGAGGGGTGTAGACTATATCATCCTTTGCATTGGAGAGAATTCCTATTGCGAGACGCCGGGCAACCTGGATGAATTGACGCTGTCTGAAAATCAAACTGATTTGGCCTTGGCATTGCAGCAAACCGGTAAGCCGGTGATTCTGGTACTTAACGAGGGTCGTCCCCGTCTGATCCGTCGCATTGAACCGGGTGCGAAGGCTGTTCTACAGCTATACCTGCCCGGCAACTTCGGTGCAGATGCATTAGCCGATATCCTTTCCGGTGAGGTGAATCCCAGTGGTCGCTTGCCTTACACCTATCCGAAGTTTGAACAGGGATTGATCACCTACGACCACAAGCCATCGCAGAATATCCAGGGTGTGATGGCCGGAGCTTACGACTATGGCGCACAAACATCGGTGCAGTATCCTTTTGGCTATGGACTGAGCTACACCACTTTCGCCTATTCAAACCTGAATGTTGATAAAACAGCGTTTACATATGCTGACATGATCACTGTTTCCGTTGATGTCACTAACAGCGGGTCCATGGAGGGCAAAGAAGCAGTACTGCTCTTCAGTAGTGACAAGGTGGCTTCTCTTTCACCCGATGTTCGGCGCTTACGTGGCTTTGAGAAAATCTCTCTCGATCCGGGTGAGACACAAACGGTAACATTCACTCTGTCTGGTTCGGACCTGGCGTTTGTGAATGAAGTAGGCAAATGGACCATGGAAGAGGGTGATTTTATGTTGCAGGTAGGAGACCAGACAACGGATATCCAATGCTTGGAAACGAAGATATGGGAAACCCCCAATAAATAAAACCAGCCTTATAAGCTTTTCATTCATTATACAAAAGCGGGAGCACTCCACATGAAGTGTTCCCGCTTTTGACTACTCAAAAGTTTGATATGTTTCATATTTTTCGTTAGTTCTTTAAGAAAAGAGTTAATATCCTTTGAAAGTCCTGTTTTTTATCTATTTTTGTGACAGGTATAGAGTATTTTCTCTCACATTCGGGAATTAGAAGTTTCCGTATATATGTTTGAATGAAATACTGGTATATAGAATTGGTAGGTTTTTTAGGAATCAAAAGTTCATTTTACATAATTATTTGTCTTTTTTTTGCTTAGAATGATATTATTTTTTGCAACTAGCTTGAACAAACGCATTGTTGAGTCCAAAAGGTAACTAAATAGATTCAATATGGATAGTTGCAACCAGGCATCCTACATGCTGAAGTAAATAATTAATGGAATGAGATAAAATTACTGAAAACTTAACGTCTGCCTGCAGTTTTATAATCTGTTTTCCATGGTGAATGATTTTTATTACTTATATCACCTTGTTAAACAAGTGAATACATTTTTAAGAAGAGATACAAAAATTAAATAATGTTAAATAAGTAAATAAAGTTATTTTTATATGCTGTATGAGACGTAAAAATAGCTATATTTGCGGCGTTTATTTCAACAGGCGTGTCGAATAGCTTGATAGATAACATTTTAAACAAAAATTACTCAAACCTCAACTATTTAAATTTTCTTATTTAATTATAAGAGGTTAACAAAAGTTTATGGCTTAATTTTAGCGGTATTGCTAAAAGAATAGATATTCCTTTCGAGCAAGAGGTTTTTTTGTTAAACAGTGTCGTTTTTATTGCAAACAAATTTAAAATCATTCATGATTGAATTTGTCGTAAATGAACAACACTTCTGGTATTAATGTGTAATATTTTACAATAAATTAATCCAAAGGAATTGTCCTGAATAAACATGGATTTGTC
>JAAZLV010000262.1 GCA_012799155.1 Bacteroidales bacterium
CGGTCATTGAGCAGACGGGTGGAGACATCGACCCCCATCCGCACATTGTCGAGTGTACCATCAACCGACTCCAGGTTGGTGCTGATGGACCAGTTATCGCTCAGCGCACTGGCAAAAAGTGCATCCAACCCCCTTGCGAGTGTGTTGGCTGCAAATCGGCTGAAGACTGAAGGACCGAAATTCATATCCGGTGATCCCTCGGAAGGGATGAAACTGCCGGTAGTGGCGAGGTAGGCAAACTGGAGGATCTTGGTCTCCTCAGTATTGATGAAACTGTTCACCCGTTGCTGAATATCATTCGAGCTCTCCGGCAACTCAATGTCGTATTGCAAGTCCATCGCCTCCAGGTCGCCCAGGATATGCAGCAGTGCATTCACCGGCACGCGGGTATTGGCCAGCTCGGTTGTGAAGGTGGGGCTGAGTGCTGCAAGGTCGGCTTTCACCGGCAGGTACGCGGTGATGTTGAACTGAGTGTTGAGCGGGTTGCCCTCCATGGTGAGACGGCTCCCTTCACGGATGTTAAAATCGATTGTTCGCAGGTTCTGCAGGTTGTAATGAAACTTTCCGCTGTTGATCACATAATCACCATACAGTCGTACCGGTGGAGTAGACCGTGAATTGAAATCCACGTTTACCTCTCCCTCACCACTCACTTCAAGCGCGTTGCCCGTAGTTGGGTCGAGCACCACCGCAGCCTCGAGCATGGGGGTGAGGTTGACCGTGGCACGCATTACGATGGGAATGCCTGATTTGAGGCGCGACTGGGATTTCTCATTCTCACCATTGTTTTTTTTCAGGAATGAAAGCGAGTCGTTCTCCTGTGGGGTGTTGATGTACACGATGCCGCTGTACTCAGTGGCACGAGCCGTCTGAGGCAATACTACCGTAACATTCGAACGGCTGGTACTGTAAAGATTCCCGCTACCGAATATCCCTGATGAGGAACCGCTTACGGTTAGATCACCAGAGAGACGCAGGTTGCCGTAGGCCATCATATCTGTACGGTTCTCATTGTTGAGCAACATGAAGTCGTTCATCCTGATGGAGGCATTGTAAGCCATCCCCCCGAAGTTGGCGTGCGACAGGTTTAGGTTAACCATGGCGCTGTTGTTGTTCTGGTCGCGGATCACCAGGTTGCGCAATCCCACGTTGTCAGGGTTGATATCGATAGTATCCGATATGGAGTAGGCAACGTTGGTAAAGGCCACCCTCATCTCACCCTTGTCGATACCCAGCCATCCCCGGGTGATTGGGGCCGAGGGCTTGCCGGTAATGGTGACTTCTGAATTAAGCGAACCTGACAGTTCACTGAATATGTTAGTGGTAAGTGGTTGAACAGCTTTCAGGTCAAACTCCTGAATATGGAGGTTGACATTCATCGGCAGGGGACTCTTCTCACCAAGGGGAACATAACCTTTGAGATCGAGCAGTTGTTTCTGTCCGTTGACGAGGTAAGCATTCAGGTCAAGACCGGAGTAAAGGTTGTCCCAGTTGGCCTCAATGGTAAAGGTACCGATGGTATCATTGTTGACGGTGATATTTTCAATCCGCAAGTCCTCGGTATGCACCATCGGGCTCTCCAGCATCTGCCGCACATAAATATCACCATTGATGGAACCGGCAAATTGCGATATGTTGAATGCTGCAAGGATGTTTGCCAGCTCAGTGTTGTTGAAGAAGACCCTTACATATTCGGCCTCATTTTTCGAAGCAACACCCTCTATACCCAGCAACAACATGTTTTCTTCCCTCAATCCGAAGTTATCGATGGTGATCCGCTCCTTGCGATAGGTGATGACTGCATCGTTCACATCCACCCTCTTACCATTGAACATAAGGTTGGTGGGGTGTATCCGGATATCGGAGGCAAGCTGATCGGCTTCATCACGCAAGAAATCCATTGAGATCCATATCTCCCCATCTGCGTTGGTTTTTCCCTGCTCAAGATCAATAAAGATATGGTTGTCCAGCTTGTTGCCTGCAGCATCGCTATCCAGGCGAACATTGATAAAACCGTTATCCTGTACAAGGTAGCTGTTCACATTCAGACCAATTCCGTTTGAGACGTTCGTCCGCAAGTCCAGACGAGTTTCACGGATATCACTGTTGCCCATCATCAGTCGCGGAAGATAACCCTCAATCAGCAAAGGCTCGTCAGAAGCCATATTCACCGTGCCCTTCAATGTCGCATGCTCTACGTTATAAGCCGGTAAGCCAAGGGCAAAGGAGAGATCTTCGGTGTTCTTTATGAGCAGGTTCAACTGAAAATTGTTGTTTCGTGTCACGGATTGATCCGGCGCAACAATCAGGGAAGGAAGATGAGGTTGCAGTACCTGCATCAGCTCACGTCCGATGCTGGAGAAATAGTATTCACCACTCATTTCCGCCTCCAGGAAGGAGGAGTAGACCTGCAGTTTTTTCCCTTCTCCGCTGTCGCCCAAAGCCTGCAGGTAGATGGGACCGGGATTATAGATAAAATTGCTGTCAGTCAATGAAGTGTTGTCGATCACCAGTGTACCCGTCATCTCGTCGATCGTGCGACCTGTAAATTCACCGTCGAGGGTAAGACTTACTCTCGGATCTTTCCAATGATCCATCATGAGAAAAGGACGCAGGTCTAACTGATCTACACTTCCCTCCACATCGAAACGCAACTCTTCACCAAAGGTGATGTCACCGGTTA
>JAAZLV010000263.1 GCA_012799155.1 Bacteroidales bacterium
CCATTCCTGAGGAGCAGATTGAAGGTGTACGCTTCCTGAAAGAGGGTGATGTGGTTGAGGTGCAGATTCATGCCGAGAGCGGAACCATCCTTACCGCCCAGATGCCGACCCACGTGGTGCTGGAGATCACCTATACGGAGCCGGGCATCAAGGGTGACACCGCCACCAACACCCTGAAGCCGGCAACGGTAGAGACGGGTGCCGAGGTGCGCGTACCGCTCTTCATCAACACCGGTGAAAGGGTGAAAATCGATACCCGCGACGGCTCTTATGTAGAACGGGTGCGAGACTGATCAGTCAGTTGATCAAAACAGAAAAAGAGAGGCTGTCTCACCATTGAGGCTGTCTCTTTTTTTTATGCAATGTGCCTCATCCTGTAATTGCATTTCGCCTGTTTTTGGAAGCTATTCTTTTATACTAACCTAATTCTATCTTTATATCCACTCCAATAATTATTGGAGTGGATATAAGGGTGCAATAAGGGTGCAATAAGGCTAGAGGCTCCGAGAACCTTGTCTCGTCCTTTTAATGTCCTGAAATGGGCTGTTTCCACCCTGTATTGATTTTAGCCTTCTGAGAGAAGATGATCGCTTTCTGTTTACCTACCCCTTGTTGATCTGTCGTTCCTTGAAAAATATAAATATCATATATGGTGTGGCTGTAGGATATAGAATGTCTGTATATGTGCAGCTTGAAAAGGCGCATCGGGAATCACTATTTGCCATTCTCTCCATTTTTGTATAGATTTGCAAACAGGACTCTTTCAGTAATAGATTGCTGAATAAGGAATAACCTCTTTTTTTTAACCCTTGCTGCCTCTGTTTTCCACATTGTTCTCATCGCAGCCAACCAAACTGTTATGCATACAATCGACATCCTGATTTTCATTGTCTATATGCTAATTGTGCTGGGCATTGGAATCTATTTCCTAAGAAAGAATAAGAACGCCGACGACTATTACGTGGGAGGCCGATCGATGGGCAGCTCGGTGATTGGCCTCTCGGTGGTGGCAACCGATGTGGGGGGCGGCTTCTCAATTGGCCTCGGTGGACTGGGCTTCCTGATGGGTCTCTCCGGTTCCTGGATGCTCTTCACAGGCCTGCTCGGTGCCTGGCTGAGTGCTGTCTTCCTGATTCCCAAGGCGGGTAAGCTGTCGAAAAGATTGAAGCTATACACATTTCCCGAGCTGTTCGAGTTCTTCTACAGTCCCCGCGTGGCGTTGCTGGCCGGAATCATCTCTGCCATTGGCTATATCGGCTTCACCAGCTCACAACTGCTGGCCGGTGCCAAGCTGGCATCTGCCACCTTTGAGGGACTCGACATGACCACCGCACTCATCTTCATGGGGGTGATCGCCGTAGCCTACACCGCCATGGGGGGCCTTAAGGCGGTAATCTACACAGATGTGGTGCAGTGGATCATTCTGCTGGCGGGGCTGATTCTGATCGGCATCCCGATGGGCTACCATGCCATTGGCGGGATGGAGGCGATCCGCGCAACGCTGCCGGAGGAATTCCTGAAGCTCAACAACATCGGCTGGCCCATCATCCTCAACTGGGCGGTGACCATCATCCCCATCTGGTTCGTGGGGATGACCCTCTACCAGCGGATCTATGCCACCCGCACACCCAAAGAAGCACAGAAAGCGTGGTACATCGCCGGCGCTTTTGAGTGGCCCATCATGGCCTTCATGGGTGTGATCCTGGGGCTGTTTGCCCGGGTGGCGTTCGAGAATGGCATGTTCGCCTACATGGGCTTCGTCCCCGGTGAGATGATGGATGCCGAGATGGGGTTGCCACTGTTGTTGCGCACCATCCTGCCGGTGGGGCTGATGGGATTGATGATGGCGGCCTACTTCTCGGCGGTGATGTCCACCGCCGACAGCTGCATCATGGCAGCTTCCGGCAACATCGAAAGCGATATCCTGAAGAAGATCAGGCCGCTGCCCAAGAGCAAAAGGGCTCGCCTGATCCAATCGCAGCTTATCACCCTGGGGATCGGACTGCTGGGATTGCTCATCGCCCTGCGAATGGAGAACGTGCTGGAGTTGATGCTTCACTCCTACGCCTTCATGGTGAGCGGTCTCTTCGTGCCGGTGTTGGGTGCATTCTTCACGAAAAGGGGGAGTGCCACAGCTGCCTTCTGGGCCATGATTACCGGTGGAGCCACCACGCTAACCCTCACCCTGCTGTCGGTGAAGCTGCCCTACGGGCTTGATCCCAACATCTTCGGCATCACGGCGGCTGCCATTTGCTTCGTGCTCCTTTCGGTGCTCTTTCCGGGAAGAAGGAATGTGGTCGATTAATATGCTGATGGATCAATTTTTATAAGCTGTTTTTAGCTGTTCCGCAAAAATTCTTTGTATTTTTGTCCTGTCTGACTTCTCAAAAGATTCAATTATGAGCAAGTTAAGCATCAAGCAATGGGCAGAGGAGGACCGGCCGCGGGAGAAACTGCTGCTCAAAGGTGTTTCTGCACTCTCCGACTCGGAGCTGATAGCCATACTGATCGGTTCGGGCAATGACAGGGAGAGCGCCGTGGAACTGGGTAGGCGGATACTGCTGGATGCCGGTAACGACCTCTATCGGCTGGGGCGGTTGGGTGTCACAGATCTGGTGAAGCAATACCGCGGCATCGGCGAAGCGAAGGCTGTTTCCGTGATTGCCGCACTGGAACTCGGGCGCCGGAGACGTATGGCAGAGGCCATTGAGCGGAAGAAGATTTCCTCTTCGCGTGATGCCTATGAGCACTTCTACCCGATCCTTTGCGACCTGAATCACGAGGAGACCTGGGCGCTGCTCACCGACCGCTCCAATAAGGTGGTGAACACCCTCCAGGTGAGTCGCGGCGGTATTTCCGGCACGGTGGTCGACATTCGTCTGATCCTCCGTGAGGCACTGGAACATTACGCCTCGGGTATTCTTCTGGGGCATAACCATCCCTCGGGCAACTGCACCGCCAGTCCCCAGGATACACAGATCACCCGGAAGCTGAAAGAGGCTGCCAAGTGGATGGACATCACGCTGCTCGATCACATCATCGTCTGCGGTGACAGCTATTACAGCTTTGCCGATGAGGGAATCATCTGAGTCAGCAAAACAATATGCCGGTAAAACGGTTTAATGAAAAATTTGAATGCATATGAACGAAGAATTACAAGAACTACAGGATAAGATTGTGGTGATGCTCAAGACAGTTTATGACCCTGAGATCCCCGTTAACATATATGACCTTGGCATGATCTACGATGTGGATGTTGACGACTTCAACAACGTTACCATCGAGATGACCTTCACTTCTCCCGCCTGCCCGGCGGCCGATTTCATTCTGATGGATGTTCAGATGAAAGTTGAGTCGATCGAGGAGGTGAACAAGGTGGATATCAACCTCACCTTCGATCCGCCGTGGGACCGCTCGATGATGAGCGAGGAAGCACTGTTCGAGCTGGGGATGATGTGACCGTGAAATAGGGATAGTGAGTCAGGTGAAGAACAAAACTTATTTTCTATCGGATGCCCATCTGGGATCGAAGTCGCACGCCGACAGCCGGGAGACCGAA
>JAAZLV010000264.1 GCA_012799155.1 Bacteroidales bacterium
ACGGTGAGGGTCACTTACCGGCAGTTCGTTCAATACTTTTGCCAGACCGGCAAAGACCCAGCCGTTGCCACGGGCCCAGAAATCTTTCTTCCCGTTATTTGTCTTGTGTGCAGGATAGATATATTTTGCGTCACGATAGAAGAGAGCAGCCTCTTCATCGTACATCAGCTCCCTGGCGAAGGAGAAATAGTCGTGCAATTTTTCCAGGTAGAGACTGTTCCCGGTGATGTGATAGAGCTTCGTCATCACGGGCATCACCATGTAGAGTCCGTCGGCCCACCACCAATAGTCATTCTGTGGTGTCCCCATCTGATATTCCATCACCTCCAGTGCACGGGCAATCTTGTAATCAGCAGGCTCCAGATTGTACAGATCGGCATACACCTGAAAGCAAATCTGCCAGTCGCCGAACAGCACATAGTCATCGCTCTCACCGTAACTCTTTTTCCAGTTTCCCCGTACGTCAGATTTGGCTCCCTTCCACTCATTCTGTTCGGCCCAGGCATGCGAAAAAGCGAGATATTCCTCATTTCCCGTTACTTCATAGGCTGCCAGGTTACCGGTATGATAGGCAGCACGGTGCCAGAACGCATTACCGAGGTTGGGGTTATTTGATTGCCAATATTGGTTTACCTTGTTGAGGATTTCGAGTGCCTCGGATTTTGAAACAAAAGGTCGTTTTATAGCTCCATCTGCCTTTTCTGATGCAACGCAACCGACGACAATTAAATGAGCGATTATTGCTGCCAATAGGGCAACATATTTGTTCTTGTTCATGCTTGTAAGCGATATGTGATGTCAGATTATAAAAATAGAGCCAACTGAGCTTTTCAACGTGACATCAGTTTCAAATATACCCAAAGATAAAAAAAAGTCTCCAACTTTACGCAACGAAACATAAAAGGTGAAACGGAGAAGAAAGAGTGCTTCAAAAACTCTTTCTTCTCGTTTCTCGTTGATTGCTCAACAACTAGTTTTCTGCCGGAACACCTGCTTCCAAAGGCCAATATGGATTTTGGTAGATGGTCGATTGTGTGGGATCATTCCCGTTGGGAGAAGTGAGCAGGAACTGTTTGATCATGATCGGTTCAAGATAGTGGGCCATTCTCCAGGTGCATCCCTCGAAGCCGGCCTGACCGGAGTAACGTTCAAAAGGACGGAGATACTCACTTTTCTCGGGAGGTGAAACGGTGGAGTTTGTACCCTCGTTGTAAACCAGGTCGCTTTCATTGTACCACTCCTGCATGGGGCTGTTCCACAGATGGAATCCTTCCATGTGATAAGGCTCATCTTTGAGCTGGTCCATTGAACGCCAACGGCGGAGGTCCATGTATCGGAATCCTTCAGCCAGCAGCTCACTGCGTCGTTCACGACGAATGTTGTACAGCGTGGGGTCGGAGATGACCGTTCCCGCGGTGAATGCACCCCAGTCGTTTTCAGCTTCCTTGCTCATGTCGGTCAGTGAAATGGTCTTGTTGAAGTCGGTGTCCACACCTGCTCTTTGACGAATCAAGCTCCAATACTCAGCAGCTGTAGCATCAATTGTTCCACTCAGGAGATAACTGGCTTCGATGTAGTTCAAAAGTGCTTCTACAGAGCGGAATGCGATTGAGGCAGTGTAACCGCCTCCATTGGCATAATGCTTCCTGTTGAGGGAACCACCCTTGCGGAGCGCGTAACCGGTAGCATAGCCACGTTCAGAATCACCCAGTGTGATGGCAGGGTAGGGTTCTGTCATCACCGCTTCTGTGCCTTCCGGATTATCGACTTCAAAAAGGATGTTTTTCTGTCCCGGTTCTTTAAGAAACAGTGAAAGACGGTTATCACGGTTGGCTCTTACATCTGCAATGGTTTGGTCACCCATGTAATAACCATTGCCATCTTCGTATGATCCATTGGCATATACCGGAGTGCCATCAGCCATCAGGAAATTCTGCACATAGCCCCTGGTGAGACCGATACGGTAGTTGCCCCTGCCTGCTGCTGCGTTCACATTGTGGGTGACAAGTCCGCGTGCATACTGACGCCAGAGCAATACTTCCGGATAAGCGGAGAGGTCTTCATCAGCAAACATGTTGAAGTAAGGATTGGCTGCATCCTCTTCAGATTGCTGTACGGTGCCGGTATTGGGCGTGAGTGATCCCTTGTACTTGTCGCCCACTGTTTTGGCAGCGTCGGCAGCCTGTGTCAGGAACCAGGTAACTTCGTTGTCGATGCTTCCCGCAGGATAGCTGTAGCTCGGATGTTGTACTGCTCCCGGCCAATCTTCACCTCCCGGCACAAAGGCTGTACCCTTGAAGTTTTTCAACCAGGTACCCTCAAAGAGGGCGACTCTTGATTTTAGCAACAAGGCAACATCTTTGTTGATGCGGGTGGTATTGAAATCCACATCACCCATGTAAGTGTATGCTTTGTCCAGATCATCCATGATGAATCGGGCCACTTCGTTGCGGGGAAAACGCTTGCTGGCCTCAGCGAGAACCGCCATGTCGTCGGGTAGCGGCTCTGTGATGATCGGGAAATCACCGAACATCTGCAGTTTCTTGAAATATTCCAACGCACGGAGGAAATACATCTCGCCGATGTAGTGCTTTACATGCGTATTGTTACCGCTGATTACTGATTCCGAACCGTCCATGCTTGCACCGAACTTCTCCAGTGTTTGTGTGAGGTAAAAGTTCACATGATAGATACGATTGAACGCCCAGTTGTTTGACTCACTATTGGGTACCAACCATCTATCGGTGGTATACCGGTTATTAGCGGTCACTCCGATTTGATTGTCGGTCCCGTTGTCTTCACCGTAAATGCCGTAACTCCAGTTGGAATGGCTGGGCAAGATGTGAGGATAGAGATCCATTAATATTGCATCCAGTTGTGAGGCAGAGGAGTAATATTTTTCCGGTGAGATGTTCGACATGGGTTCCTTGTCGAGAAAATCATCACATGAGGTGATGCCTGCAAAGAGTACTGCCACCAGAATGATGTGATATAGGTATTTATATGTAAATGGTTTCATCTGTGAATTGTTTAGCGTTTTTTTAGAATGAGGCTGAAATTCCAAAAGAGAAGGTACGTGTCAACGGATAAGCGTTTCCATAGCTTTCATATCCGCCATCAATTGTTTCAGGGTCGAATACCTTGAGCAGGCTTGTGCCTGTCAACAGGTTGTCAATTGATACAAACAGTCGGCAGTTGGAGATTCCTGCTTTCTCAGTGAGCTGAACCGGGATGGTGTAACCCAACTGAAGGTTTTTTAAACGAATATAAGATGCATCCTGCAGGTATCTTGTCTGTCGCTGTTGGTTCTTACTGGTCCCAAATACAGGGCGGGGAAAGTAAGAATCAGTGTTGGCAGGTATCACTCTTCCCTCCAATCCGATATCGTTGGGGCGGAAATAGTCCTGATGTGCACCCAGTGCTGCCGACCACCACTGACTGCTGGTGACACCCCAGAAGATGGGACTTCCGGTGAAATAGTCTCGTTTTGCCACTCCTTGGATGAATGCACGCATGTCAAATCCTTTGTAACTGGCTGACAGATCTGCACCAAAGAAATAGCGGGGAGTACTGTTGCCAATCACTTTCAAATCTCCATGATCGTCGAGTGTCTCTGCACCTGAATTGATGCCCGGTTTGCCGTCTCGGTCGGCATACATGATGTCTCCGGCCGACCATTCAGAACCGAGGGCCGTTTGTCCGCCCACTGCTTCCAGATGTGCGTCCATCTCTTCCTGTGTTTTGGCGATACCAACGGTTTCATATCCCCAAATTTCACCAATCTCACGTCCATTGTTGAAGTTCCAGATTGACTTTGTGGAGTTACCCGGATAGCTGCGGATAAAGGTTCTTGCATCGTGTACATTGAGGGTGATGCCATAGCGGAAGTCATTGGATAGGTTGTCTCTCCAGCTCAGGGTGATTTCATTCCCCACTGTTTTCAAGTCACTGTTGTTAGAGCTGGGGGCTGAGAGACCCAATGTTGCAGGTAGCTCCATTGCCGGTCCCACCATGTTGTCTGTGAATCGGACAAACGTATCGAATGAACCGGTGAGCCGGTTGTTGAACAAACCCCAATCGAGACCGATGTTCCAGGTGCGTACAGTTTCCCAGGTGAGTGATGTGCTCACCAGGTTATTCACCCATGCAGTGTTGGGGCGCGCCCCGCCTTGCAACCAGTTGCCTGCCTGTGAGTTGATGGTCATGGTGCGGTAGGTGGGGTACCAGGCATTGGTGCTCTGGTTGCCCAACACTCCATATGAGCCACGCAGCTTGAGTTGGTTGACTACATCCACCATGTCTTCCCAGAAGCCTTCCTGTGCAATGTTCCATCCCAATGAGAAAGAGGGAGACCAGGTCCATCTGTTTCCTCTGCGGAAGCGTGATGAACCATCATACCGGAGATTTGCTTCTGCCAGGTATCGTCCTTCATAATCATAGTTCACACGACCAAAGAAACCTGCTGTCGACCACTGGTTGCGATATCCCGAGATCTCGGCTGGACGTTCAACACCCTTGCCATCAACACCCGAAATCAGATCGAGTTCCGGCAGGTCTTCTGCCTGCAATCCATAGCCGGTGGCAGAGAAAAAGCTCTGCTTTTGTTCATCTGCCTGGAAGCCGAGCATCGTTTTAAAGTTGTGCGACTCATCCATGGTCCAGGAATAATCGGAGTAGATGTTCCAGTTCATGTAGTTCTCTTTTCGGTATGCCTGATAGAGACTTGAAGTCCCCTGGGTGTCGATGACGTTCCCCTGTACATCGTGATTGTAGTAGGGGAGTCTTGTCTGACGGATATCCTGGTTGTTGATGCTGTAGTTGAATTCGAAATGAGTCTTCCAGTTTTTGATGGGTTCCAGGATAAAGGCTGCCTGTTGATAGATTCTGTCGGTCTGTGCCAAACGTTCTCCACCCAGCGCAAGCATCATTGCAGGGGTGTCGGCATTGCTGTTATGATAATTACCGTTTTCGTCATAGACAGGCAGGTTGGGCCATGTCTGTCGACCAATCTTCTCATAGAAACCGCCTCCGAAGTTGGTGGGGCGATGCATGTCCTGACGTATCAGACGCATGCTGTAGTTGAAGGTTACCCAGTCGGCAAGACGTGAGCTGATTTTCCCGGAGGCATTGTAGCGATCCTGACCGTCAGAGCCATGGTTCAGCATCCCATTGTAGTTGAGATATCCGAGTGAGGCGTAGTAGTTCAGTTTTTCGTTTCCGCCGCTGATGCTCAGGTTATGATTCTGTGAGAGTACGTTGTCGCGGTACAACTCATTGTACCAGTCGGTATTGGCATATCCGGTAGTGAATGGGTCTCCTGCCGGTTTACCCCACACATTGCCATCTGTGAGCAAACCACCGCTGCTTGTGCCTCCTGCAGCCTGAAAGTCCATCATCCGCTTCATGGTTTCATTGTTGAAGATGGCTCCCCATCCGGCGTTCAATGCACCCTGATTGTAATAGTTGGCAAAAGTATAGGAATCCATCATCTCCGGCATGCCTATAGGGCTGGAAAGACGGAAGCTATTATTGTAGTTGACTGATGTCTTGCCTT
Organism: Bacteroidales bacterium; assembly: GCA_012799155.1. Lineage (GTDB taxonomy): Bacteria > Bacteroidota > Bacteroidia > Bacteroidales > Dysgonomonadaceae > Proteiniphilum. The sequence continues at coordinate 5,555 of JAAZLV010000264.1, forward strand.
CGCGACCCTTCTTAGTTGTGATTAAAACCACACCAAATGCTGCACGGGATCCATAGATGGAAGAAGCCGATGCATCTTTGAGTACCGAGATCGATTCCACATCCTCAGGATTGAGCAGGTTGATGTCGCCTTCCATGCCATCGATCAACACTAGCGGATTGTCGCTGGAACCTTCACCAATTGTACCTGTACCGCGAATACGAATTGACATGTTAGATTCGATGTCACCGGCATTGTGTGTCAGTTGGAGTCCCGGAATAAGTCCCTGGAGGGCATCAGATACCGTGTTTACCGGTCGTGATTCAATGTCCTCAGAGGTGGCAACTCCCACTGCTCCGGTCAGATTCACCTTTCTTTGTGTCCCAAAACCGACGACGACAA
>JAAZLV010000265.1 GCA_012799155.1 Bacteroidales bacterium
GACCAAAAACAAAGGTCCCATAGCTCAGTCGGTTAGAGCACCTGACTCATAATCAGGGAGTCCTTGGTTCAAGCCCAAGTGGGACCACTACCTTTCAACAGGCTCTCAGAAAGCGTTTTTTCCATATCCACCGTTTCTTCCTGCCTTTGACCTTCCGAAAAAACCCCTCTTGTTCTGTAATAGATAATACACATGTGACGTAGGGATGCATGCCATAGGGCAGGCCGTTCCCCGACAGTGTCAGGCGAATGACAATCCTGCTAACCGGGTGGTGTCAAGAATTTATCTATCCGGTGGTGGGTCTGAGCAATTCTGCCGATACGGATTGAATGATGCGAATAAAAAACGGTCAAAGGGGAGGTGATATTAATTTTTATCTATAAATTTGCCAACTGTCAAACAGTTTTTAACAGAGCGGATGCCCAATGAATGAACACAACAACCATATCCTGTATGAGCTGACTCCTTTGTCGGACAAGGACTGCTTTTACATTGCCGACCGCATCAAATCGGAATTCACCTATCCACTACATGCCCACAGCGAATATGAAATCAACTACATTGAAAATGCGGAAGGAGTTCGTCGCATCGTGGGTGACTCAGTAGAGGTGATAGGCAAATTTGACCTGACACTGATTGCCGGCGAAGAACTGGAACATGTTTGGGAGCAGCACAACTGCACCTCGAAAAGCATTCGCGAGATCACCATCCAGTTTTCAAAAGATCTTTTTTTCGGCAACTTTATCCACAAGAACCAGTTCATCAGCATCCGGGAGATGCTCAACAATGCACAGAAAGGGATCAGTTTCCCCATGGAGACCATCATGAAGATCTACCCCACACTTGATACGCTCTCGAGTGAGCAGTCGGGGTTTTATGCCGTGATCAAGTTACTGACCATTCTGTATGAACTTTCCCTCTGCAACAACTACCGAACCCTGGCCAGTTCATCGTTCGCCCATATCGAGGACAATACTGACAGTCGTCGCGTGCGTAAGATCTATGAATACATCAACAACCATTACATGGAGGAAATCAGGCTGGAAGATCTTTCCGGTATTGTGGGCATGACACCGGCAGCGCTGAGCCGCTTTTTCAAGCTGCGTACCAGCAAGACCGTTTCCGACCACATCATCGACATCCGTCTCGGCAATGCCACACGCCTGCTGGTCGACACCACCAACTCCATTGGCGAGATATGCTACGACTGCGGCTTCAACAACCTCTCAAACTTCAACCGCATCTTCAAAAAGAGAAAGGGCTGTTCCCCGAAAGAGTTCCGTGAGAATTACCACAAGACAAAGCAAATTATCTGATTTATTCTTTTTTGACATTTACGCCTGTCTTGTGAAGGGTTAAAATAATACCATCTTTCCTACACTGCTATCCCTTTCCCTTCTTCTTTCCGGATTGATTTTCTTCCTAACTCAGAATAGAAAACATTAGAGACATGTTGTTTATTTGATTGAAATGATACAATGTTAAGGTGAGAATAGTATTAAAATAAGATAAGATAATATTTGAACCTTTTCACAGTTGCACCTACATTTGTATCGTGGAATCTAATTTTTATTAATGATAATTTATGTATATGAAAAACATCTTTGTGTTATGCATGGCTCTCATCATGAGCTTTCAGCTGATGGCACAACAACGAAGGGTCTCCGGTACCATCGTTGACAGCAGAGACCAGTCGGCCATGATTGGTGCCAATATCATGGAAAAAGGGACGTCCAACGGTACGGTGACCGATATTGAAGGCCGTTTTACACTCAACCTCACTTCATCGGCTCCTGTACTGGTGATCTCCAGCATCGGATATCAGACGCTTGAGGTGGTGGTGGGTTACCGCAACACCCTCAACCTCGAGATGAGCGAAGATACCGAACTGCTCGATGAGGTGGTGGTGGTGGGCTACGGTACCATGCGGAAGAGTGACATCTCCGGTGCCTCCGTCACCGTGGGTGAAGATGCCATCAAGGGGTCCGTGATCACCAACCTCGACCAGGCACTTCAGGGACGGGCAGCAGGTGTGACCTCCGTGATGACCTCCGGTGCTCCCGGTTCCTCCGTTTCTATTCGCGTGCGTGGACAATCTACCATCAACGCCAATGCCGAACCGCTATACGTGATCGATGGTGTGATTGTGCAGGGAGGTGGCAGCAGCGGCTCCTCGTTCGGTCTGGGTGATGCGCTGGGCAACAGCCCCATATCCACCATCTCACCCCTCTCTACCATCAACCCCTCCGACATCCTCTCGATGGAAATCCTGAAGGATGCCTCCGCCACCGCCATCTACGGTGCACAGGGTGCCAACGGTGTGGTGCTCATCACTACCAAGCGAGGGAAAGCAGGAGAAGCCAAGTTCACCTATGAAGGGATGTACGGCGTACAGCGACAGGCTGCCCGCCTGGAGATGATGAACCTGCGGGAGTTTGCAGAGTACAGCAACCAGGTATCCCTCTCTGACAATCGTCCCGAGTTTGCCGATCCCTCCCTGCTGGGTGCCGGCACCAACTGGCAGGATGCGGTGTTCCGCCAGGCACCGATGCACCAGCATCAGCTCTCCGCTGCGGGAGGTACCGATGCGGTGCGTTACTTTGTTTCCGGATCGTTCATGGGACAGGATGGTACCATCATCGGTACCGAGTTCAACCGCTACTCCTTCCGTTCCAACCTCGATGCACAACTCAAGAAGTGGTTGAAACTGGGAGTGAACGCCATGTACTCGCAGACAGATGAGCGCCTCGGACTGGCTGACAGCCAGGAGGGTGTGATCAACTACTCGCTGTTGACACCTCCCGATATACCAATCTACGATCTTGACGGCAACTACGCATCGGTGATCCGTGAAGGATACACGCGTATCAATCCCATCGCTATGGTACTCGACGAAGACATCCTGCTGGGAAGAAACAAGCTGAACGGAAGCATCTTCGCCGACATTACCCCGATTGAGAACCTTACCTGGCACAGCGAGTTGGGCTTCGACATCGGCAGCTCACGCGGTGAACGCTTCGAGCCTGCCGTACGCTACGGTAAATGGAGCAGGGAGAAAAACATGAGCTCCATACAGAAAAACGACAACCGCTTCTGGCAGCTGAAGAACTACCTCACCTATTCCGGTAACATGGATAAGCACGATTATACAGTGATGTTGGGTCAGGAGATGTGGGAGTCGACCTATGAATACCAGAGTGTGACCGCCTCTGCCCTTCCTTCCAACGACATCAAGAATCCTAGCCTCGGGACCGATCCTTTGATCAGTTCCGGCTTTGGCAGTAGTGCCATGGCTTCATTCTTCGGACGCGGAACCTATAACTACGACGACCGTTACATGGGTACCTATACCTACCGTCGCGACGGTTCCTCCAACTTCGGACCCAAGAACCGCTGGGCAGGTTTTCATGCCTTCGCCGCCTCCTGGCGCTTTACCAACGAAGCTTTCTTCGAACCGCTCACCGAGGTGTTGAACAATGGTAAGCTGCGTATCGGCTGGGGACAGACCGGTAACGCAAACATCGGAGGTTACCGCTGGGGTGCTGCCATCGTGCGCATGCCCTCCAGTCTCGGCCTCGGTTACCGCCAGTCGAACATCGCAAACCCCTACATCAAGTGGGAGACACAGGAGCAGTGGAACCTCGGTCTCGACCTCAACTTCTTCGACAACCGCATCGGCCTGGTAGTCGATGCCTATGACAAGACATCGAAAGACATGCTGATGCCGCTGCAGTTGCCCTCCTACATGGGTACACGCGGCAACGGTTCCTCGGCACTGGCAGCCCCCTATGGCAACTACGGAACCATCAACAACAAAGGTGTTGAGTTCACCCTCAGCACACACAACCTCACGGGTGCCTTCACCTGGAATACCGAGTTCCAGATATCCTTTAACAAGAACAAACTGGTGGCACTCGACGGCACCGACGCAGTGCACATTGAGGGGTATGGACAATGGAGCGACGTGGTTTCCATCAGCAACGTGGGAGAGCCGCTCTACAACTTCTACGGATACAAGGTGGCCGGAGTCTACAAGGACCTGGAAGACCTGCAGAATTCTCCCAGACCGGAGAAATATCCCACCGACGGCGTTTTCAACCGTTACAACACCACCTGGGTGGGTGACCTTAAGTATGAGGACCTCAGTGGTCCGGAAGGAGTGCCCGATGGCGTGATTGACACCTACGACCGTACAAACATCGGTTCCCCACTGCCCAAGTTCACCTTCGGTATGACCAACAGCTTCAGCTACAAGAATTTCGACCTTTCGGTATTCTTTAACGGCTCCTATGGAAACAAGGTGTTCAACTACACCGCCATCAACCTCTCCAACATGAAGAGTGCATGGGACAACCAGTTGAAAATGATCACCGAACGTGCCAACCTAGAACCGATCGATCCCAACAAGAGTTACCCCGCCACCGTGAACGGCAATACCATCTACGAATGGACCGACGACATCACGAACTTGCGGGTGACCAATCCCGACACTCGCATCCCGAGGGCGATTGCCAACGACCCGAACGACAATGACCGCATCAGCGACCGTTACATTGAGGATGGATCCTATTTGCGCATACGCAACATCACGCTGGGATATACACTGCCCGCCAATGTGGCCCGCCAATGGATGCTTGAGAACATCAGGGTATATGCGAACATCCAGAACCTCGCAACCTTCACCAACTATTCCGGATACGATCCCGAAATCGGTGCCAGCACCGCCAGTCAGAATGTCTTCGGACTCGACAACGGACGCTATCCCTCCCCGCAGGTTTACTCTTTCGGTGTAAGTCTTTCGTTTTAATCACCTTCAATAAGTACAGGATATGAACAAATATAGTATCATCACAAAAACCGTAATTGTCAGCGTCATGCTGCTCCTGCTCTCCGGCTGCGAGGATTTCCTCAACCGGCCCACGGAGGACAACTACACGGTAGACAGTTTTTACCAAACTGACGAACAGTGCTTCCAGGCAGTCAACCCGGTCTACAACTCTCCCTGGTACGACTTCCAGAGAGGTTTCTTCAAGGTGGGTGAGGTGCTCTCGGGCAACTACTACTGGGGATCATCTCCCTACCTCACCTTCACCATCAACTCTACCGATGAGGACCTGACGAACATGTCGGCTTCCCTCTGGTCGGTAAACGCCTACTGCAATGGCATCATCGAGAATATCGACATGAAGGCCGGTCCCGGTGTAAGCGAATATGCCAAGAATACCGTGAAGGGTGAGGCACTGGTGTGGAAGGCGATGACCTACTTCTACCTGGTTCGCACCTTCGGAGCAGTGCCCATCATCCACAACAACTCGGCCATGATCTCTGCCGGTGACTACAATCAGATATTCAAGGCCACCATTCCCAACGTGTATGATTACATCATCATGACACTGGAGAAGGCGATTGAGTGGCTGCCGGAAAGCAATGATCCCGGGCGCATCGACCGTTACTCAGCCTACGGGCTCCTCGCGAAGGTGTATCTCACCAAGGCCGGCTACGGCATGAGCGGCAGCCGCAACCAGGATGACCTGGATAAGGCTGCTGAATATGCAGGCAAGGTGATTGATGAGAGCGGTCGCAACCTGCTGCCGGTATACTCCGATGTCTTCCGCCTGAAGAACAACTACAGCGAGGAGAGCCTCCTGGCGTGGCACTGGGTGGTTTCCAACCAGTGGACCTCACAGAACTCGCTCCAGTCCGACCTCGGTATTCAGGGTATTGATGAATATGGTGCCACCTGGGGTGGCTACGGTGGACCCTCAGTCGACCTGCAGGATGCATTCGGCGAGAATGCCCTGAGCCTCACCCGCAACAATGTGGATACACGTCGCAAGGCCACCATGATGATGTATGGTGATATGTATGATTACTTCTGGGTGGACAAGGGTGGTCTGGACTACACCGCGTTCGCCGTGGATAGCATGGAGTACCAGAGTCCCGTGGGTGCCAACGAGGTGAAGCATATCGTAGGCAACGACAACGACCATCAGATCGGTATCGGGCACGCGATGGCTCGCATGGCCACCAGCCTCAGCACTCACCTGCTGCGTCTTTCCGATGTCTACCTGATCTATGCCGAAGCAGTGCTTGGCAACAGCGCTTCCACCTCCGATGCGAAAGCACTCAAGGCGTTCAACGATGTGCGGGGACGCTCTGTGCAGGGTTACGAAGCCAAAACCTCCATCACCTGGCAGGATATCTGGAAGGAACGCCGCCTGGAGCTGGCCTGCGAGGGTGACCGTTGGTACGACTATGTACGCTGGCACTATTACGAACCGGCCAAGGCAATCGCCGAGATCAAGGCACAACGCAGGAACCAGTATATCGGACTGGGACAATACTACACCACCGGGCTGCTTGATACGGAAAATACTTACTATGATACAGGAGCAGCAGCACCTAACGTGACCGATGCGCATTTTCAGCTGCCATTCCCGGATACCGACCTGACAATGAATCCCAACCTGCTGTTGGATCCGGTTGAGTTTGACCTGTCGACCATTCAATATTAAACAAGAGGAGATACATCAATATGAAAAAGATAGATACAAAAAAAACAGGATGGTCGCTGCTACTGCTGCTGATCGCCCTCTTCACCTTCGGTGTGCAGTCGTGCGACGACAACCCTGACAAGTTCGAGCTGACCGAAGGAATACCTGAGATATTCTACGTGAGAGTTCCGGCTCCTGAATCAGCTGACTCGCTGTTGGTGAAAGCTTTCATGGACAACAGCATCGTGCTGGTGGGGAAGAACCTGACAAGCATCCGTGAGATGTGGTTCAACGACAAGAAAGCGATCCTTAACTCCAGCTTCATCACTGATAACAATCTCTTCGTAACCATTCCGAAGGAGATCCCCGGGGTGGTTACTGACAAGATCTATATGATCACCAAGGGGAATGACACAATCACCTACGATTTCGGTGTACAGGTCCCCGGTCCGGTGGTGTCACGCATTTCGAATGAGTATGCACACGACGGACACGTGGCCATCCTCTATGGTGATTACTTCATCGACGATCCAAATGTGCCGCTCACCATCACCATGGCAGGAAACATCCCTGTAAACGAGATCATCAGCATCGAGAAGACCAAGATCACCTTCCGCATCCCTGAGGGATCACAGAAGGGATATCTCAACGTGAAGTCGATCTACGGTACTGCACGGTCGAAATTCCAGTTCCGTGACGACCGCGGTATGATCCTCGACTGGGACAACACCAACGCCAACGGCGGATGGCGTGCCGGCAAGATCAAGAACAGCGACCCGGAAGGGATCAGCGGCAACTATGTTTACTTCACCGGTTCGCTCGATGGTGATCCGACCGTCGACTGGGCCGAGGATGACTTCTCGTTCAACCTCTGGGGGTCGGCCAATGGACGTCCCGAAGGTGATCTCTTTACCTCCGACCCTGCAAACTCCACCCTCAAGTTCGAGGTGAACGTAACGCAGCCCTGGTCCTCACTGGCACTGCAGATGATCTTTACCCCCTGGTCAACCAGGGATACCAACGGTTACATTGCCGACGGCACCACGCCACGCGGTCTTTGGAGACCCTGGGAGAGCAGCGGCAGTTACGTGACCGATGGATGGGAGACCGTTTCGGTGCCACTGACCGAGTTCAAGTACGACCAAGCCGGCGGTTCGCTGGAGATGGCATCCAAGGGGAACTACGGAGGACTTACCTTCTTTGTCTACAATGGAGGAATCCCCGGTACCGCTTGTACCCCCTACATCTGCATCGACAATATCAGAGTTGTTCCGAACGAATAAAAACCATAGATTATGAAAAATATAATTACCAGAAAAAACAGATGGTCCGGCATGGCACTCCTCATGCTGTTGCTGAGCAGCCTCCTGCTGATGCCATCGTGCGAAAAAGAGGAGGTGAACAACGATCCCCTGCTGCAATCGTTCGGACCCTCTCCCGCGCTGCGTGGCGGTGAGCTTCGCTTTATTGGACAAAACCTGGGAGAGGTCACCGCGGTGATCTTCCCGGGAGTGACCGGCGGCACCGTACAGGTGACCGACATCATCACCGTGAACGAACGGGAGATCAAGGTGATGATCCCGCAGGACGCCGGTGTGGGTATTTTGACACTAGTCACCACAAGCGGTGAGATCAAGACACTCACCCCGCTCACCTTCTCTGAACCAATCTCAATCAGCAAGGTATCGCCACTGAAGGTGAAAGCGGGTGAGACTCTCACCATTGAAGGTGATTACCTCAACCTGATCAAACGGGTGATCTTCGTCGACAACGTGGCAGTGGAGGCCGGTGCTTTCCTGCCGGGACAGACACGCAAGAAGTTGCAGGTGACAGTGCCCGCAGAGGCACAGAGTGGTAAGATCATCATCTCCAACGGTGAGGAGATACCCATCGAGGTTTACTCGGAGAGTGACCTGGAGGTGGTACTACCCTCGGTGGCAGCACCTGCCGACCTGACCGGCAAGAAGCCGGGAGAGGTGATTGAAATTGCAGGATCGGATTTTGATCTGGTGGTCTCCCTACTCATGCCAAATGGTGATGAAGTTCCGTTTGAAGTGATTGAAACAGAGGCTGGAGAGGCGATACGCTTCACCCTGCCAGCCAACATGACAGACGGTGTGGTAATCGTTCTTCCCGCATCAGGCGTGGAGGTAGCCATCGCCAATATCGGTCTGGCACTACCGGCCAACGTGGTGGCCACCCCTGCTACCGGATTGCGTGCAGGTGACCTGATCACCCTCGAAGGACTGAACATGGAGCTGGTAACCTCGCTCACCTTCCCCGGTGTGGCGGAAGCCGTTGAGCCGGAAAGTAAGACAGCGACTGAAGTGACCGTCACCATGCCCGACGCTGCTACCAGTGGCAACCTGTTGCTCAACACCGGCAGCGGTGTCTCCGTAGAAGTAGCCATCGAAACACTTAAACCTACCTTCACCGCCTACGAGAACAGGACGGTGCCATTGGGTGACAATGTGGTGATCACCGGTGAAGATCTTGACCTTGTAGTCAGGGTGCTCTTTACAGGAGGTGCGGAGGTGGAGGTGAACAACACCACACCTACAAGCCTTACGGTTGCCATGCCGACGATGAATGTGGAGAGCGGTGTACTAACCCTCTTCATGGCCAATGGAGAAAGTGTGGAGATTGAGTCACTCACCATTGAAGCTCCACTGTTTGCTTTCATCCCCATACTGCCGGGTGAAGAGGAGGAAATAAAAGCCGGAGGATTGTTTGGCATTGAAGTGACCAATCTGGATAAGTTGACTACCGTAAAAGTGAACGATGCAGAGGTAAAATTCATTGTTGCAGGGAATATGATGTACATCACCATTCCCCAAATAGCAGCCAATGCTACAAAGTTGACCCTTGTCTCTTCCAATGGTTCGATTGACTATACCCTCAATGTGATGCCGATGGGACAGATAGAAAACGTGGTTTATCACGGTCCTCTTAATCTTGATTGGGGTACATATACGATTGCTCCGGATGCATTTGTCGATTTCACCAATGGAACAGTGACCCTTAAGATTACTTATGCTGTCACAGGTGATGGAGACGCTCAGATTAAATTCTACAACGGTCATTGGGAACAGATGCTTCAACGATTCAATGATGGGAATGATACCTATCTCTTTGATCCGAACAGCAATGTTGTAGAGTTTGAACTTACACAAGAAGAATTGGTTATGTTGCAAACACTTACCGACTGGGGACAAAGCATGATCTTCCATGGGCAGGGAGTTGTGATCAACAACATTGTTGCTGTTTACAAGCAAGCGCTTGAAACTACCGTTTGGAGCGGTGATGTCGATCTTGCTGCCTTTACTCTCAACTACGAGGTGAAACCTCCTTCAATTTTCCTTGATGCAGATGTGAAGGCAGGTATGACGTTGCGCATCTATGTCGATTCCTACGGTCCCGAACCGAAACTTCAGTTCTTCAACGGCCACTGGGAACGTATCTATGGAGATATCTCCATTGATGCGACCAATAGTGCCGTCTGGAGTGACAATGTGATCAGCCTGCCTATTGATGCCGCAATTGCAGCCAACCTAAGAGAATACATCGATTGGGGCTACTGCCTCATCGTGCAGGGACAGGATTGTATATTGAAGAAGATCACAATCGAATAGAAATTTATGAGTCTGAGACTTTCTGAACCGGCCAAAACAAGTGACCGGTTCAGAAAGCATCTCTTAATAGTCAGTGCCAGTTTCAAAACAGGCGCTTAAATGTAAAAAAATGATTCAAAAAATCATTTTATGGTCTGTTATATGCCTGCTGATCGGCTGTGGTGAGGATAATACTGCCTTTGAAGAAAGGGAGTTTGTCTCCCTGGAGGGAGCCTGGACAACCGCTCTTGGTCAGATTCACCTGCCGGGAAGTGTCGACGAGAGCCGCCTGGCACCACGCAACAGCGACACCCTCACCACAGGTCGACTGACACGGTTGCATCCCTACGAAGGCAGCATCACCTACAGCCGCGAGGTGGAGATTCCCGCATCCTCGGCACACAAGGAGTGGCGGCTCATCATGGAACGCACCAAACCTTCCACGCTTTGGATCGATGGCGACAGTGTGGGCAGCAGTTCTTTGATCCTCTCACCGCAAGTATACACCCTCGGTCGGTTGTCCCCAGGGAAGCACATGCTGTCGATCCGGATTGACAACAGTCCCGCTTCTGTTCCCACCGGGATACATGGATCACATGCCTGGAGCGATGCCACCCAGACCAACTGGAACGGCATCATCGGGCGGTTCGGGCTGGAAGCCAACGAGGGGCTCCTGATCGAAGCGCTGCAGCTCTATCCCGATATCACATCGCGCACGGCACAGGTCAAGGCACTGATCTGTTCGCCCGAAAGCGGAGAGGCGCAACTCATCGTGCGCGGTGATGCCTGGAACACCGACAGACGCGGTTCAATTCCCGAACAGAGGGTTACGCTGAACCTCGTGAAAGGGAACAACAGCTGCAATTTCAAGATCGATACCGGCAAGGAGCAGCTCCTGTGGAGCGAGTTCGATCCGGCACTTTACAAAGTGCATTTCGAGCTCTCATTCCGCGACAGGAAAGATGTGTATACACTTGACATTGGGTTGCGTCACTTTACAACCGAAGGTACCCAATTCCGTATCAATTCGTTGAAGACTTTTTTAAGAGGAAAGAACGATGCCGCAGTCTTCCCCCTCACCGGCTATCCTCCCATGGAGAAAGAGGAGTGGAAGAGGCAGATGCGTATTGCAAAGGAGTATGGGATCAACCACTACCGTTTTCATTCATGGACACCCCCCCAGGCCGCTTTTGAGGCTGCCAACGAGGAGGGAATCTACATCCAGGCCGAACTGCCCTACTGGGGTACGATGGATGCAGCAAATCATTCGCTCAACCGCTTCCTGATACAGGAGGGGGAGGAGCTGCTCAACGTGTACGGAAACAATCCCTCATTCGTGATGATGGCCCTGGGCAACGAGCTGGGTGGTGACATCGATTGTATGCGCTGGCTGGTGGAGAGGTTCAGGGGTGGTGACAACCGCCGCCTCTACGCCTATGGATCCAACAATTTCCTGGGCACGGCGGGACCTCAGTCAGGTGAGGATTACTTCGTTGCCTGTAGGGTGGGAGGCCAGGTGGGTTCTGACGACTATTCGATGCACGCCAGGTCTACCTTCTCATTTGCCGATGCGATGGAGGGGGGATACCTGAACGGCACCTATCCCTCCACGGAGCGCACCTTCAACAAGGCTGTGGAAGCGAGCGGTGTGCCGGTTATCAGCCATGAGAACGGTCAATTCCAGGTATACCCCGACTACGATGAGATTAGGAAATACAAAGGGGTGTTGTACCCCTATAACATGGAGATCTTCCGGCAGCGCCTACTGGAGAAGGGGATGGCCGATCAGTCCGCCGATTTTCACCGTGCCACTGGTCGTTTTGCAGCCCTCTGCTACAAGGCGGATATCGAGATGTGCCTTCGTACACCCGGCTTCGGGGGATTCCAACTGCTCGACCTGCAGGATTATCCCGGTCAGGGAAGTGCCTATGTCGGACTGCTGGATGCATTCATGGATAGCAAGGGTGCAATCACTCCCGAAGCGTTCCGCGAGTTTTCTGACCGCATCGTTCCATTGGCGGTGATGCCCCGTTACTGCTGGAGTAACGGAGACACTCTCACAGCACGGTTGTTGATCAGCAATTGGTCTGCTGAACCGATCAGAGGTGAGGAGATAAGATGGAGTCTTCGTGACGGGGACAGCGAAGGAGTACTGGCCTCCGGAACGATCTACGGTGTGGAAGTGGCTCAGGGCTCACTGACAGAGGTGGGCAGGATCAACGCCTCATTGCAGTCGGTCGATCGTGCCGTGCAACTTCTATTGGTGCTGGAGGCAGGGTCACACATCAATCGTTACCCGCTGTGGGTCTACCCCGAGAAGGAGGAACCGACATATCCTGAAATTGAACAAACAACTTCGCTACAACATGCACTGGCGTTGTTGAAGCAGGGCAGGAAGGTGTTGTACTCCCCCGACCATGCTGCGATAGCCGGAAATTCAGTGGGGGGTTCGTTTACTCCCGATTATTGGAACTATGCGATGTTCAAGGGCATTTCGGAGAGCGTGGGACGCGAGGTATCACCCGGTACCCTCTCCATATTGACCAATCCTGCGCACCCCCTTTTCCGAGAGTTCCCCACCGAGATGCACAGCAACTGGCAATGGTGGATCATTTTGAAGCATGCACGACCCCTCATCCTGGACCGGACACCCCACGAGTACAAGCCGTTGATTCAGGTGATCGACAACATCGAACGCAACCACAAGCTGGGCCTGCTCCTTGAGGTACGCTCCGGCGAAGGGAAGCTGCTGGTGAACCTATGCGACCTGGAGGCGATCGCCGACAAACCCGAAGGGAGACAATACCGGCGCGCACTGCTGCAGTATATGGTTTCTCCCGATTTTAATCCCGAAACGGTGTTGAGCGAGGATGAACTGACCAACCTCTTTACTACCACGGTGGAAGGGAAGGTGATCACCGGTGAAAAGAACATTACCAGCTACCAGTAAGAAGATGGATTCAGTGAATGATCTTCCTGTTTATGAAGATGATAAGACAAGTTTGATGAAGAGATCAAATAGAATTGCTCCACATTACCGCCAATTGCTATTGCAATTGCTTACGCTGCTGTTGCTGTTTTCCTGCTCGGAAGGCGGAGAGGAACCGCCTGCGGGCGACCCGCCACAGTTGGTCTCCAGTGATCCTGCCAATGGCCAAACCGATGTGCCGGAGGGAATTACCGAGATCACACTTTGGTTCAACGTAAACGTGACAATTGCACCTTCATCGCTGATCACGCTTAACGGAGAACAGGTTACCAATCTCTGGCGAGGATTGGAGGGAGAACTAAAGATGAGGGTGCCACCTCTGCTGGCTGCCATTGACTACACACTACTGCTTCCGGCATATACGGTGAAAGGTCCCACAGGACTGTTCAACCCCTCTGAGATCAGGATTACCTTCAAAACCCGCACGCCTGCACCCCCGCGTGAGGGTCTCTCACCACAGGCGCAGAAGCTGTTGCAGTTCCTGAAAGAAAAAGAAGGCATGGCAACCCTCTCGGGGACTATGGCCAATGTGGCGTGGAACATCCACGAGGCGGAGTGGGTACAACATCACACCGGCAAGTGGCCGGCAATCAATTGCTTCGACTATGTCCATTTGCAATCATCTCCAGCCAACTGGATCGATTACGGCAAGACTTCCGTGGTGGAGGAGTGGTGGAACAGCGGAGGTGTGGTGGCGGCTTCCTGGCACTGGAACGTGCCGGCTAACAGCGGTGAGGAGGGCAAGTATTCCTTCTATTGGGGCAGTGAACCGGATGAAACTCGTTTCGATGTGAAGAAGATTGATGACCCCGCTTCAGAAGAATACAAACGGATGATCGCTGATATCGACAAGCTTTCCGGTTACCTGAAGCTGCTGAAGATGAAGAATATTCCTGTGTTGTGGCGACCTTTGCACGAGGCAGCCGGTAACATCGGTGCCTACCCGGGAGGCGAAGCCTGGTTTTGGTGGGGTGCCGGTGGTGCAGAGCCCTATAAGAAGCTCTGGCGACTGATGTTCGACCGGATGACACGTCACCACGGACTTGACAATCTACTCTGGGTATGGACCTCGCAGGTGACCGATCCCGACTGGTATCCCGGTGATGACTATGTGGATATGGTGGGAAGAGATATTTATAATGAACAAGCTGCCTCGACGATCAAGAGCCAATTCACTACACTGCTGAACCGTTATCCAGGCAAACCGGTCGCCCTCAGCGAGTGTGGCAACGTGACAACCATTTCGGCACAATGGAATGCAGGTGCAAAATGGCTCTGGTTTATGCCCTGGTACGATTATGACCGCACCCTCGATCCCGGCAGTGAAGCATTTCAAGAGAAATCACATCAACATGCCCCCATCGTCTGGTGGGAGGATGCACTGGCGCAACCATATGTGCTTACACGCGATGAGTTACCTGACCTAAAATAAAGATACATATGCATAATAGAACAATTTTCACCTGTTTGTTGCTGTCAATCCTTCTTTTCACCTGCATATCCTGTGTAGAGAGAAAATCATCGGACAAGGATGAGGAGATCAATCGCCCGCAAAGAACGAAGGAGACGGAGAAACTGTTGCACAACCTTAAAGCGACTCCGGTAAAAGGATTCATGTTCGGGCATCAGGATGATCCGCTCTACGGTGTTACCTGGGAGGGCGACAGTGGCCGTTCAGACGTACAAAGCGTTACGGGCGATTATCCTGCAGTGATGGGCTTCGACATCGGGAAGATTGAACTCGACAGCGAAAAGAACATCGACAATGTCGCTTTTGCCATCATTCGGGAAGAGATGATCCGGCACTACAAGCGGGGTGGAATGATCACCGTCAGTTGGCATGCCGACAACCCGCTCACCGGTGGCCACTCCTGGGATGTGAGCCGTGACGACGTGGTGGCTGCCATCCTGCCGGGAGGGGAGAAGCATGATCTCTTCATCGACTGGCTCGACAGGGCTGCCGCCTTCTTCAACTCACTCATCACCGAGGAAGGTACAAAGGTAC
>JAAZLV010000266.1 GCA_012799155.1 Bacteroidales bacterium
GATGTTGGAAGGGTGCATCAGGTTGGTCACCACCAGCTGGCCGGTGATTTTGTCATATTCTGCCTGTTGGCCAGGCGAGAGAGTGGAACCGTTGTGTTGGGTGCGGAAGACGATGCTCCCCTCGTCGAGAGTGACCCGGATCTTGTCGCTCTCACGGTAGGAGTTTACATTGAAAGAGGTTCCCAGTACCTCAACGGTGGTATTCTGTGAGTGCACCTTGAAGGAGCGTCGTTTGTTCTCTTTCACGTTGAAGTAAGCCTCTCCGTCGAGCCATACCTCACGGCGTAGCATGCCGAAACGCTCTGGGTAACGAATGCGGGTGTCGGCATTGAGAAACACCTCGGTACCATCCTGAAAGAAGATGCGGGCATCCTCTCCCTTGGGCACGTAAAGTTCGGTGTAGGTGGTTCCCTCGAAGAGTGAGGTTCGGCTGTTGATGTAGAAGCCGAAGCCGGTGATCAGCAACAGCGGAAGAAGCACCGCGGCGATACGCAGCGCCTGTTTGCGGATTTGTCTGAGTCTGATTTTTCGCTCTATGTTGCTGAAGAGCAAGTCGGATTGCAGCGGAGTGAACGACCGTCCCGTATGGGGATCGCCCTCCATCAGGTAGGCATCGCGGTCAATCATATCCGAAAGAGCCTGCTGACCTTCGATGGAACCGGAAAACCACTCCACCACATCACGCGCCTCCTGTTTTGAAGCGTTCTCAGCAATCACTTTCATCACTATGTCTCTTTCCTTTCTCAGCATCAAGCCTGCACTTTTATTGATTGACACAATTCCCGGCAAATGATATGAGTTGCCGGTCTTATTTTTTACAACAAGATCATTTTCACTTTCTCAAAATAGCTGCGCAAGAGCTTCAGCGACTCCTGGTAATGCGATTTCACGGTGTGCACCGAGATACCCATCTTTTCGGCAATCTGTTGGTTGCTGTCGTCACTCTCCAGTTTGCGGCGGCACACCTCCTTCTTCTGCGGCGGCAGCTGATCGATGCCGCGATAGAGCAGTTCCTGTGTCTGCCGTTCCTCCATCGCCTTCAGAATATGTTCCTCTTCCGGCAGGTCGAACTGGGCCTGCTCATAACTGAGCGTCACCTTTGCCTTGTTGTCGCGGATATAGTTGAGGATATAGTTCTTGGTCATGGTGTAGAGGTAGTTCTTGAGGTTTACCTCAATGTGGATGTCATGGGTGCTCTCCCACAACTTCACAAAGACATGTTGCACCGCATCCTCTGCAAGGTGTGTATTCTTGAGGTACTTCATTGCCAGCGCATAGAGATAACGATGATACTTGCGGTATATCATCTCAAAAGCCTCCTGATCCCTCTTACGGAGAAGAATGAAAAGGGTGTGGTCTTCATTACCACTATAACCCTGAAGCACTTTTTCCATGGAACTTTGCTAATCTCAGGGAGCAAAGATAGATATTTAGGTGAGAATAACTTTATGCACGGAACATTTTAACGATTCGGACGATGCCCTCTACCAGCATATCCACCTCTTCATAGGTGTTGTAGAAGGAGAAGGAGGCGCGCACGGTGCCCTCCACGCCCAGTACCCGCATCAGCGGTTCGGCACAGTGGTGGCCGGTACGCACGGCGATGCCCATCCGGTCTAGAAGCGTCCCCATATCATAGGGGTGAACCCCCTCCAC
>JAAZLV010000267.1 GCA_012799155.1 Bacteroidales bacterium
GCTCCATACTTGGAACGTCTCTGCGTACGGCCGTTCACACCGGCAGTATCAAGTGTTCCGCGTACAATGTGGTAACGTACACCCGGTAGGTCCTTCACACGTCCACCACGCACCAGCACAATTGAGTGCTCCTGCAGGTTGTGTCCTTCACCCGGAATGTAAGCATTCACTTCCTTCGAATTGGTCAAACGCACACGCGCCACCTTTCTCATCGCTGAGTTAGGTTTCTTCGGTGTGGTGGTGTAAACCCTCACACATACACCCCGACGCTGAGGACAGGAATCCAGCGCAGGCGATTTGCTCTTGTCGGTAAGAGTGGTACGTCCTTTTCTTACTAATTGTTGAATTGTAGGCATTTTCTGCTTTCTTTTTTTTAACTTATTCTTATTTTTTAATCGTTCCCTGTTAAGGTGTTCACACACCATCTGCATATAATAATGGCTTGATTATCATTCAATAACCAATCAGTTGGAGTGAAAAACGGCACAAAATTACAAAGAATCAACTACATATGCAAGTGTTTGAAGATGTTTTTTTCAAAACCTGCAGACGATTATGGGTTATTAAGTTTTTTAACGTGAATGCGTTTATTCGTTATTATCTTATTTGGCTGGTTGATTCGTTCTTGGTTCATAATTTGATGTTCTTGGTTCGTTGTCTATGTGCGGATATAGTTCCAAGACCTCAGCTTGTTGTCGGGCCACCCGTTCGCTGTAACAAGCGCAACCTGACAAGCTGTTTGAATATTTGCGATAAGCCATATGAGCAGAAGACAAGCTTGCTTGGATTATGCCATGGCGAGCAAATATCTACGTTGTGAACGTAGCGAGTTCTTGTCAGGTTGCTTGTAAAGCGTGAACGGGTCGACAAGAAGATGCAGTCGCAGTGAACTATATCCGCACAACAAACTTCAGCAAACAACTGACAACTCTTTGTAAAAAACAATTATTTTTGCAACTAGCTGTAACTTTTCCCCACTTCACCCGTCATTATAAAATGAAAGTTGATTCTTTTAACACCCTCATCCTGCCACTCAAGGAGAAGCTGTTCCGTCATGCATTCAGCATTGTAAGGGACCGCGCAGAGGCTGAAGACATCCTTCAGGACCTGCTCCTGAAGCTCTGGAGCAGGCGTGAGGAATGGGAAGGGATCAGCAATCCGGAGGCATATTGCTATAAGGCCATACGAAACATGTCGCTCGATCGTCTGTCGGTAGCATCGAATCGCAAGAATGCATTGCCCACTTACGAAGAGGATGAAGCAAGCTTAATCGACAACGAATCACCACACATCAGGCTGGTGAGGAAAGAGCAACAGGAGCTCATCGTTCATTCTCTCTCATTGCTACCCAAGCGACAGCAGGAGGTATTCCAACTTCGTGAAGTCGAGGAGATGAGCTACCGGCAAATTGCCGACACGCTTGAGATCAGTGAGGAGCTGGTGAAGGTGAGTCTCTTCAGGGCCAGGAAGAAGCTACAAGAGCTATTGTCGGGCGAGGAGTTGAATGAGAGGAGCCAGATGGGATCCTCACGTAAACAGAATGAGAGTTAAGAAACAGCACGAAACTGCTGAATCATCATAACAATGTGTAAAGAGATGAATAGAGACCGGATCCACGAGTTGCTCAACAAGTACTGGAATTGCGAGACCAGCCTTGCAGAGGAGCAGGAACTGCGCCGCTTCTTTTCAGAAGAGGAGCTACCGGAGGAGCTACAACGCTACTCTCCCCTGTTCAGCTATATTAGAGAGGAGCAAGCCCCACGGTTAAGTGCTGAGTTCGACCAGAGGCTGCAGGAATCGCTCCGCAAAGCAGAGATTCCGGTCATCCCTCAACACTTGTCGCGCCGTACAACGCTGACACGCATTGCCGCCTCCATCCTGTTACTGCTGGGCGTAGGTGTCAGCCTTTATTTCATCACCCGCCAACAGAACAACCCACAGTATGTTGAAAGAGGCAACGAGGAAACAGAGGTTTTGGAGCAAGCCACAAATGCACTGGAGAAACTGGCTGATGCGCTGCGGTTGAGTGAGGAGGCATCACGTCAAACTCTCCGCCAGATAAATGAAATGGAGATCGACTGGGAGTTGATTGACTCGCTTAACAGTGAAACAACTCCGGGAGAAACAGACCCCTACAGTGAGACAGATGATGCAGGAGAGGTCTCCCCGGCCAACGACACCATTCAAAAGGGTGTTAACGCGGGATACCTTGAATCAATTAATAGTGAAGAGAAGATATGAAGAAAACAATACTGATTGCCTGGCTCATTGCCCTGCCCGCATTGCTGATCGCATCCGATTTCGTGTCACTCTTCATGGAACGGTGCGCCGAGGAGAAACGGCCTCTCAACAATGTCAACATTGGTGAGACAATGTTGGAGACGATGGCCGAGAACACCATTGATGAGGAGCTGAAAGAAACCTTCAGAAAGCTCAACAGCATACGCATCATCAACAGCGACAACAAGCGCGACTCACGTCATTATTACCGAAAGGCGGACGAACTGATCAGAGATTCCTTTGCCGATTACAGGGAGGTGGTGACTGTCAACGAAGAGGATACACGCGTGTCGGTATGGATGAAGGAGATAAGCGACAAGGAACAGGATCTGATTCTTCTCTCGCTCGACAATGAGGGGAAATTCACGGTCATCACCGTCAATGGCGAGATCGACCTCAACTCGATATCCAGACTTTCCGGCACATTGAAGAATGAACCGGAGCTGCTGAAAAACAATGAAACCGAATAAACATGAGATAACTGCAAATAACTTTTTTCTTTTTTATATTTAAACGATAAATAGGCAGCCGAACGTGAGTTTAGCTGCCTATTGCCATTATTGCCGAGTGATCTCTTTTCAACTCTTATTCTCCATGCGACTGCGGAAACGATGCGCCAAAAGGATGGTGTTCTTGAGGTATTCAAACTCCAGTTCGAAACACTCTGAGAAGAGGCCTGTTCCCATGTTGTCCCCTATCTGCTCCTCGGTCCACAACTTCCCGCCACTGAGACGAAGGCTGTTGAAGAGCTCCTCATCCTCTATGTCCGAAACATAGAGGAAAATCAGCCGCTTGGTGCTTTTGTTCTCGAAAGTGTACTTCAACAGAAACCTCAATGGGATATGTTTGGCGCCACCGCACTCGCGGCTGATGCTGTTGTGTACGCTTTGATCGATTTCATGGTCATACTGCATGTATTTCTCAAAGGGATAATCCAGCAAGCCGGGATTCAGCAGTCGTGATTGATCCCGCTCCTTCAGGTAGATTTTCCCGTTGTATATCAGTGCCACCCGCACCACGGGGTGCATGAAGCGATTCTTAAGATCCTTGGTGATCGACTTGGCTACCTTGCCTGTCACATCACCGCTTTCGTTCACCACCGGCAACCATTCCTCC
>JAAZLV010000035.1 GCA_012799155.1 Bacteroidales bacterium
AACATCGTTGACAATCCTGAAGCATTGCAGGCTTTTCTGGCAGACTTCCGCGAACTGGAAGGAAGGAAGGTGCTTGTACACGGCGGGGGGGTGCTGGCCTCAAAGATGGCCCGACAGCTGGGCATCGAGACAAAGATGGTGGAAGGCAGGCGGATCACAGATGAGGAAACGATAAGAGTGGTGACAATGGTATATGCCGGTTGGATCAACAAGAGCATCGTTGCTCGACTGCAACAGGTTGGCTGCAATGCCCTTGGTCTCTCAGGTGCCGATGCCAATGCGATCCCATCGGTACGTCGTTCACCTGTACCAATCGATTTTGGATTCGTAGGTGATCCCGATCCGGTGAGGATCAACGCTCCCTTTATTGCGCAACTCGTTGACAATGGTATCGTTCCTGTATTCTGTGCCATCACGCACGATGGCCAGGGCTCACTGCTAAACACCAACGCCGACACCATCGCTTACTCGGTGGCCACTGCCCTTTCGGCACATTTTGAAACCACCCTCTTTTACTGTTTTGAAAAAGAGGGGGTATTGAGGGATGTCAATGATCCAACAAGCCTGATTCCAACAATGAGACAGGATGAGTGTGACGCACTGAAACAACAGGGCATCATTGCAGACGGCATGATACCCAAACTGGACAACTCTTTCCGTGCAATCAGTCAGGGAGTATCGAAGGTGATGATCCTGCATGCAAAAAATCTGCTTTCAGGAAAAGGCACCCTTTTAACAGGATCACAATCAAAGGAATAAACGGCATTATCATTCATCTTCATTCAATCTGACTCGATCCATCCAATGAACAGTACTCCATATATGGCCAACGAGCTCCTGAGAAAACTGGTATCAATCAGCTCTTTTTCTGGAAAGGAAGCTGAACGGGCAGAATTTCTGTCAAGTTATTTTACTGAACGAGGCATCACGGTAGAACGGTATGAGAACAATCTGGTTATGAGAAACCGGTATACCGATCACTCAAAGCCTACCTTGATGCTCAACTCCCACATCGACACAGTACAACCTGCCTCAGGTTACAGCTTCGATCCCTTCAACCCACCGCTCTCCGACACCCATATCTACGGATTGGGCAGCAACGATGCCGGTGCCAGTGTGGTGGCAATGATCATGACCTTCCTTCACTTTGTAGAGAAACCACTTCCCATTAACATAATATTGGCTCTAACGGCGGAGGAGGAGAACTCGGGACCTGTCGGAATGCGCTATCTATGGCAACAACTCGGTCAAGAGGTCGATATGGCGATTATTGGTGAACCCACTGGAATGAGAGCCGCGATCGCGGAAAGAGGGCTGCTGGTGATTGATGGCGAAGCAAAGGGTGTGAGCGGACACGCCGCCCGCGAAGAGGGAATAAATGCACTCTACATCGCAATGGATGATATCGCCACCCTTCGTTCGGTCAGATTTGACCGGATCTCCCCCACGATGGGTTCTGTAAAGCTGACGGTGACACAGATCCAGGCAGGAACACAGCACAACGTGGTGCCCGACCATTGTCGTTTTGTGGTAGACATACGCCCCACGGAGCAGTACAGCAACAGCGATATTATGGAGATATTGCAACCAATGGTGAAGAGCAAGCTGACAGCGCGTTCATTGACAAATCAAAGCTCTGCCACCCCAGCGAATCATCTTCTGATGCAGTGTGTGGAAAAGATGGGTATCGAGAGCTACACCTCTCCGACCACCTCCGACTGGATGCGCATCACCTGTCCGGCAGTGAAGATGGGTCCAGGTGAGTCGGCACGTTCCCACCAAGCCGATGAGTATGTACTGACAGCCGAACTGGAACAGGGTATCAATGGATACATTGCATTCATCGCACAACTTGCAAATTTCAGCGACAAATGATTTGCAATAAGCAGCGATAACTAAAAAAATTAAAGCATTCTGCATTCAGCATAAAAAAGATACAATTATGGCAAAAATATGGGACAAGGGCTTTGATGCCAACAAACAGGTAGAAGCCTTCACTGTAGGCAACGACAGAGAACTTGACTTGAGGCTCGCAAAACATGATATCAAGGGATCAATGGCTCATATCCGCATGCTTGCTGCCATCGGACTGCTGGATGCAGATGAGGAGATTGTACTCCGCAGGGAGTTGGAAGTAATTCTTAGTGAGGTAGAGAAAGGCAGCTTTCAACTGGATGATGATGCCGAGGATATCCACTCACAGGTGGAAGCGATGCTCACCAAACGACTCGGAGAAATGGGCAAGAAAATCCATTCCGGGCGTTCTCGTAACGACCAGGTGCTGCTGGACATCAAGCTTTACCTAAAGGAAGAGATCCGGCAGATCAAAGAGGAGATGCTGCAGCTATTCGACCTGCTGCAGTCGCTCAGCGAGAGACACAGGGAGGTGTTACTACCTGGATACACACACCTTCAAATTGCCATGCCCTCCTCCTTCGGACTCTGGTTCGGAGCCTATGCCGAGACCCTGGTGGATGACATGCATTCACTGGCAGCTGCCTGGAGAGTCGCCGACCAAAACCCACTGGGTTCAGCTGCAGGTTATGGTAGCTCCTTCCCTATCGATAGAGAGATGACTACCCGGGAGCTGGGTTTCTCCACCATGGCATACAATGTGATTGCCGCACAAATGGGCAGGGGCAAGAGCGAACGTATCCTGGCCCAGGCGATGGCCAACATTGCCTCCACCCTTAACCGCCTGGCGGCTGACAACTGTCTCTTTCTCTCCGGAAATTTCGGCTTCATCTCCTACCCCTCCGAATTGACCACCGGATCCAGCATCATGCCGCACAAGAAGAACCCAGATGTATGGGAGTTAATCAGGGGGCACAGCAATCGTCTGCAGAGCCTTCCCAATGAGATCACCCTGATGACCACAAACTTGCAGCATGGTTATCACCGTGATTACCAGCTATTAAAGGAGATCCTCTTCCCTGCAATTGAAACTTTGCACCGCCTCTTGCAGATGACCCGATTCATGTTGGAGCACATTGCAGTAAACAGGGAAATTCTTGATGACAACAAATATGACTATCTTTTCACAGTAGAGGAAGTGAACCAACGCGTTCTGCAGGGAATCCCTTTCAGGGAAGCATATAAAGAGGTTGGCCGTGAAGTTGAAGAGGGCACCTTCCATGCACGGAAAGAGGTGCACCACACACATGCCGGTAGCATCGGCAATCTCTGCACGGAAGAGATCAGAAAAAAAATGGAAATGGCTTCACATCCAATCCAATAAAAGGATGGAATCGTTTTAACAATTCCATCCCCATTATCTGATCGATAGAAAAGATTAGTGCTGGTGGGCGCCGCCTCCAACCAGAAGATCGTGCACAGCTTCTACACTATGGGTGTAGTCCACATATGCATTCACAAACTGACGACCCTCTTCCACTGAGTTGTCCTTCACTTCATACAGAGCGGCTGTTTTATCAAATTTCTCCTGTAACTGCCCATTAATGTGCTTGTTTAATGCTGTCAGCAGAGATGCGAAATCACCTGTATTCAATGCTTTATCACTCATAACCGTGATGTGTGCCGTTGTTCCGGCAGGTTTCAATCCGGTAAAAGAAGCACCTTCCATTTCACGATGCAGACGGATGAATGTTTCATAGAAATGCTTCTTCACGATTTCATATATCTCCTTGTCTCCGTTTCTCAAGCTGTATGTTTTGTGAAACAAAGCAACTACCTCTGCTTCCATATCAGTGTTGATCCATTTTAATATCAGATCGACATTGTTGGTTTCCAGTGCTTTTGCAGCGTCCAGCAGAGCAGGTCCGTCAAATGAATCACAATGAGCCGAAGCAGGCTGAATGTTTACAAAAGAGAAAACAGCTATCAGCGATAAAATGAATGCTGATTTGTAGAGATTGTTCTTTAAATTCAATTTTCTTGTTTTCATCATGCTTATTTTTTAATTGTTTGGTTTTGTTGTCGGGTTTTACTAATTTCGATTACTGTTACAAAGATATGCCCCCAACACCCCGATAATTGTCACCCGGGAGACACTTCCTGTTTTTTCGAAACATTTAACAATATAACAACATCTCAATTCATTATCAGCCGTTTAACTTTATAGCCATTATTTATGGAAGACAGCGAACAGACTCATGAAGAACAACAGGCGCACTCACACAGCCATCTGCACCATCTGTTGGAAAACCAGATACCCCCAGAACAAGGTTACGACGCATTATCACACACTGCTCATCGTCATGATTATGAATTATCTTATTGTCCCTTGTTCAGGGGAATGTCACAGAAGGAGCATGACCAGTTTCTCGACAGGAATGTAAAAGAGGTACTTACCTACAAGAAAGGAGAGACAATTGTACTTCAGGGGGATCCCATTCATTGGGTTATGCTGCTTGTAAAAGGGAGTGTGAGTACGGAAATGATCACCATGGAAGGAAATGTATTGAATATCGATATTCTGGAAGCGGTGATTCCACTTGCACCAGCATTTATTTACGGTTCAAAAAAAAGTTACCCTGTAGATGTGATTGCAGCAGAACCTTGTGTCTTCCTGAAAATATCAAAGGAAGCCTGGCTAGACGAGATGGCGGAAAACAGACAGTTACTGACCAATTTTCTAACGATGAATGCAGACCTCACCTTATTCCTGACCAACAAATTGCAGATGATCTCACTGAAAAGTCTGAGGAAAAAGCTGGCTACTTTCTTCCTCGAAAAAACAACATTGGAAAATAATACATTTAATCTAAAACGTTCCCGCACACAACTGGCTGAGTATTTCGGGGTACAACGTCAATCGCTTGCTAGATCGCTGAAGGAGATGGAGAATGATGGCATTATCCAGCTGAGAGGACGTATAATAAAAGTGCTCGACCGAAGCAGACTTATCAGGGAATAAACAGGATTTCACTGCCATTTTGTTACCTGATTCGCGCAATTTTTTGTACTTTTGCGGTGAATACATTTTATAATGAAATTGTATCCTGATCATTATTGGAAAACCATAATACTAGATAAAGAATGAACTTACTTGACAGTCTTGTCGACAGGGCAAAAGCAAACAAACAACGCATTGTTTTGCCCGAGGGGACAGAGGATCGAACGCTTACAGCTGCCAATCAATTGATCCGTGACGGTGTAGCAGAAATTATCCTGCTTGGAAATCCGGGAGAAATTGAGGAACGGGTTAAAAAGCTCGGACTTGACGATGTATACAGAGCCACGATCATAGATCCGAAGAATCACGAAAAAAAAGATATTTACGCGAACCTGTTGCTTGAACTACGCAAAAAAAGAGGAATGACACCTGATCAGGCCGCAGCGTTGGTTGAAGAACCACTCTATCTGGCATGCCTGATGATCAAGAACGGTGATGCTAACGGAGAGATTGCCGGTGCACAGAACACCACGGGTGACGTGTTGCGCCCCGCGCTCCAGATCATCAAGACATCACCTGGTGTGAAAGTGGTATCAGGTGCATTTATCATGTTCACAAAGACACCACAGTACGGCGAAAACGGCACCTTGATTTTTGCCGACTGTGCTGTGATGCCCAATCCTACTGCAGAAGAGCTGGCTTCCATTGCTGTTGCCTCGGCACAGACAGCCAGGAGTCTGGTGGGTGTGGAACCAAGGGTAGCCATGCTTAGCTTCTCCACCAAGGGTAGTGCTGAGCATGAGATGATAGACAAGGTACGGGAGGCCACCCGTCTTGCTAAAGAGATGAATCCAGCCCTGCTAATCGATGGAGAGCTGCAGGCCGATGCAGCACTTGTACCTTCTGTAGGCTCTAGCAAAGCTCCTGGCAGCGACATCGCCGGCCGCGCCAATGTACTGGTCTTCCCCACCCTCGAAGCAGGCAACATTGGATACAAATTGGTACAACGACTAGGCAATGCCGAGGCAGTAGGTCCGGTGCTACAGGGAATGGCAGCTCCCGTGAATGACCTGTCAAGAGGTTGCTCAGTAAATGACATCTACAACATGGTGGTGATCACGGCCAACCAGGCTATTGGTTTAAAACAAAACAGCTAAGCAGAGCAGTTATGAGTGAAATGATTATAGAACCTATTGACAAATATGGACTCACCATTTCAGCTGAGAATCGACACAAGCCGTTGTTCTCTAAAATTGGGGTCGTAGGTGCCGGGAAAGAGGGTAGAAACATTATCAACATGACTTCCACAGCCGGCATGGAGGTGGTGTTCCTGGATGAGTCGCTGGAACGGATCGACTTCGTGATGGGGGAACTGGAGAAGGTGATGAACCAGAAGATAACCGGTTGGGGACTCACCCAGTCGGAGAAGAAAGTGATCATGAACCGCATTACTCCCACCCTCGAGTACGAAGATTTTGCAGGGTGCGACCTTGTGATTGAATGTACCCGCTACACCGAGAGCGGTAGACGAAGCACACCCCTACGTAAAAATATCTTCAAGAAGCTGGAGGAGATCCTGGATGAGGATGCCATCATTGCCACGAACGGCTCCACCATCATTATCAGTGAGCTGGCATCCGAACTGGAACACAAGGAACGATGCGTGAGCCTTTACTTCCCGGTATCGCATCCCGATGCCCGCATCCTGGAAATCGTAAGCGGCATGTACACTTCCGAAGAGGTGTACCAGAAGATGGAGATCTTTGCAAGGCTGATC
The DNA here is from genome assembly GCA_012799155.1 of Bacteroidales bacterium. GTDB lineage: Bacteria > Bacteroidota > Bacteroidia > Bacteroidales > Dysgonomonadaceae > Proteiniphilum. The sequence continues at coordinate 6,633 of JAAZLV010000035.1, forward strand.
AACTACAAACCTCACCGCATCAACGAGAGCAATGGGAACGTCAGTCTCCGGATGGTGGCCACCATGCTCAACGAGGCATGTCAGATACTACTTGAGCGTGTAACATCGCTTGAAGACATCGAAGAGACTTTCACCATCATCTACGGACAGCGATACGGCATCTTCCGCCTGGCCGACATCATCGGTATTGAGCGACTGGTCACACTGATGGAAGCGATGTTCAACGATTTCGGAGAGAAACATTACAAGCCCAATCCACTGTTGTGGAAGCTGTATCGTTCCAATCAGTTGGGAGTACGCACCGGCAAGGGTTTTTATGTCTACGATGAAAACGGAGAGCCGCTTTCACCCAACAAGTCTCTCTACAATTAAAAGCAAAAAAAGAAATGAAGATATTGGTTTTAAACTGTGGCAGCTCATCGATCAAGTACAAGCTTTTCGAGATGGAAAGCAAGGAGGTTGTAGCCCAGGGAGGCATTGAAAAGATCGGCATGAAGGGATCCTTTCTCAAGCTAACCCTGCCCGACGGACAAAAGGTGATGCTTGAGGGCGAGATCCTGGAACATCGTGCCGGTATTGAGTATATCCTTGGTGTATTGCTCAGCGAGAAGTATGGCTGCATCAAATCGCTCGATGAGATTGAGGCGGTGGGCCACCGCGTGGTACACGGTGGAGAGCGTTTCAACAAGAGCGTGTTGATCAATGAAGAGGTGATCCAGATGCTGAATGAGTGTATCGAGCTGGCACCCCTGCACAACCCGCCCAACCTGAAAGGAATCTATGCCATTCAGGAACTGATGCCAAAGACCCCGCAGGTGGGTGTTTTCGACACTGCGTTTCATCAGACCATGCCCGACTACGCCTACATGTACGGCATCCCCTACGTGCTATACGAGAAGTATGGAATACGCCGCTACGGCTTCCATGGCACCAGCCACCGCTACGTTTCAAAAAGAGCCTGCGACTTCCTGGGTCTGCCCTTCGAGGAGCAACGCATCATCACCGCCCACATTGGCAACGGGGGATCGGTGACAGCCATCAAGAACGGACACTCAATCGACACCAGCATGGGGATGACCCCTGTTGAGGGGTTGATCATGGGAACCCGCTGTGGTGATCTTGACCCGGGGGTGATCTCTTACATCATGGAGAAGGAACACATGGGCACCAAGGGGATTTCTACCCTGCTCAACAAGTTCTCAGGAGTACTGGGCATCTCCGGCATCTCTTCCGATATGCGGGAGATCGAAGCCGGCATCCGGGAAGACAACAAACGGGCTATCCTGGCAATGAAGACCTACAACTACCGCATCAAGAAGTATGTGGGATCTTATGCCGCAGCACTGGGTGGCGTAGACATTCTTGTCTTCACCGGTGGTGTGGGCGAGAACCAGGCTGTCACCCGCAAAGAGGTATGCCAGGACATGGCCTTCATGGGCATCGAACTGGATGAGGAGTTGAACGCAAGCGTACGTGCCACTGAGGTTGTGATCAGCAAGCCCTCCTCGAAGGTAAAAGTGGTGATCATTCCAACAGATGAGGAGCTGACAATCGCCCGTGACACCGTGCAGATATTGAAAGAATTCTAACAATCTGCGGTTGAACCAAAAAAAAGAGGCTGTCTCAAACAAGAGGCAGTCTCTTTTTTTGTGCAATATCGCTCCTCCTGATAGATATTATCACCAAAAAAGTGAACCATTTCAAATATATTTGGAAGCTATTCCTTTATTCTACCCTTATTGTACCCTTATATCAACCTCAATAATTTTTGGAGTGGGTATAAGGGTAGTATAAGGGTGGTATAAGGGTGCAATAAGGCTAGAGACTCTGAGATCCTTGCCTCATCTAAACAAAAAGGCCATCTCATACGATGAGACAGCCTCTTTTATTATCTAACTTCTAAATAGATTACTCTGCAACCACTTCGAAGGGAACGTCAACCGATACCTCCTTGTGCAGCTTGACAACTGCATTGTAAGTACCAACCTCCTTCACCTGATCCTTGATCTGGATCAACTTGCGGTCTACTTCAAAGCCTTTCTCCTTCAGCGCTTCAGCAATCTGGATGGTGGTCACGGAACCAAAAATGGTACCGGTAGAGCTGGTTTTGGCACCGATTGTCAGTGTTACACCTTCCATCTTGCCGGCCAAAGCCTCAGCATCCGTTTTGATCTGTGCCAGCTTGTGGGCACGCTGTTTCTGATTCTCTGCCAGCACTTTCTTTGCCGATTCACTTGCGATCACCGCTTTTCCCTGGGGAATCAGATAGTTACGGGCATAGCCTTTCTTTACGTTGACTACATCATCCTTAAAGCCCAAACTGATGATATCTTCTTTCAATATTACTTCCATATCTATTCCTCCTTCTTATTTCATTAAATCGGTTACGTACGGAAGCAGAGCGATGTGACGTGCTCTTTTAACAGCTTGCGCAATACGACGTTGAAACTTAAGTGATGTGCCGGTAATTCTTCTCGGCAGAATCTTACCCTGTTCGTTGAGGAACTTCTTCAGGAATTCGGGATCCTTGTAATCGATGTACTTGATGCCGTTCTTTTTAAAGCGGCAATATTTTTTCTTCTTGACATCAACCGACAGGGGAGTCAAATATCTGATTTCTGATTGCTTTGCCATTTCTTAGTCCTCCTTTTCATTTGATTCTACTTCAGCTTTGGCCTCACGGGTTTTCTCTGCACCATGAGCTTCCTGCTTCTTGCCACCTCTGTTGTTCCTTCTCTTCAGGGCATACTCGTGTGCAAACTTATCCTGCTTCACGGTGAGGAAGCGAATTACACGCTCATCACGACGGAAGTTGATTTCCAGCTTGTCAATCACTGTCGGTTCGGCATTGAATTCCAGGAAGGTGTAAAAACCTGTGGTTTTCTTGTCGATGTGATAGGCCAGCTTGCGCAGCCCCCAGTCCTCTTCGTTTACAATCTCAGCTCCTTGATCTGTCAGGAGGTTTTTGAATTTTTCAACCGCTTCCTTCATCTGAGCATCAGACAAAACGGGAGTCAAAATGAAAACGGTTTCGTAATTGTTCATACCTAGTTAATAATTAATTCGTTAAATAAAAGCACAATATTTTCGGTCGGCAAAGATACAACAAAATATCTTATTATCAAACAACTGATGATGATTCCTTTCTATCACCGGTCGATTTTTTCATTCACCCTGGTTCGTTCAACTTTTTATCATTAGATTTGTTTACTGAAATATCCAATCAACGCGAAGAAATGAACAAAACAGACAACCAGGCACTGGTCATCTTCGGTGCCTCTGGCGACCTCACATACAGAAAACTGATCCCGGCCGTTTTCGATCTTTTCATGAACAAATCCCTTCCTGA
>JAAZLV010000268.1 GCA_012799155.1 Bacteroidales bacterium
AGTTGACGCACGTTGCCCGGCCAACGGTAATTTTTAAGCAATTCACGTGCATCGTCGGTGAGGGTGATGGGCGGCATCATGTATTTCTCGGCACAGTCGCCGGTGAACTTACGAAACAGCAGTGGAATGTCATCTTTACGGTCACGAAGCGGTGGTATACGTATGGGCACCGAGTTGAGACGGTAGTAGAGATCTTCACGGAACTTGCCCTTCTCAACCGCTTTCACCATGTCCATGTTGGTGGCGGCAACCACTCTCACATCACTCTTCTCCACCTTTGAAGATCCCACCTTGATAAACTCGCCACTTTCCAGTACACGTAACAGACGTGCCTGTGTTGAGAGTGGAAGCTCACCCACCTCGTCGAGGAAAAGTGTCCCTCCGTCGGCCACTTCGAAGTAGCCCTTGCGGCTACCGGTAGCACCGGTAAAGGAGCCTTTCTCATGACCGAAGAGTTCCGAGTCAATGGTTCCCTCTGGTATCGATCCGCAGTTGATGGCGAAGTAGGGACCATGCTTGCGGCGGCTGTACTGGTGTACGATCTGTGGGAAGTTCTCCTTGCCTGTACCACTCTCACCAGTGATCAGCACCGACAGGTCGGTGGGAGCCACTTGCAAAGCAACGTCGATCGCCCGATCCAGCTCGGGAGAGCTGCCGATGATACCGAAACGCTGCTTTATTTGTTGTAGAGGGTGCTTAACCATATCTGTTTGTTGTAATGCATTTGGACTACCAAAGATACATAAATATTCAAATTCTGCCCAACGCGTAGGTTCTTGCTTTGAGAAATCTGCCTAGCGCCACAGTGTCGTCAGCAAAGTTGGCGATCTCCTCTGGCAGGATGGGCTCGCCAAAGGTGAGTATCATCTCATGTCCTTTTTTATTGTAGAGTTCGTGACAGAGTCGCAGGTTTCGTATACGCCACCCCAGGATACGTGAGAGGTAGAATAGCGGACTGTTGTGGCCGGAGATGTGTAACGGGATCACAGGAACCTTTGTCTTACGAATAATCTTCAGGGCTGCCGGTTGCCAGTCGCGGTCTTCAATCACCATGCCTCTCTTTTTTACGTAGAGATTAGAGACTGCACCTGCAGGGAAGAATCCGAGCGGGTGTCCCTGACGCAAATGAGCGATGCTCTCTCGGATACCAGCATAGGTGACGCTCTTTTTCTCAGAATCCTTCATTGGGTTCACCTTTATGAAGTTTTCCTCCATGCTGTCGATCAGTCCCAGGAAAAAGTTGACCATCATGCGGTAATTGGGGAATCGAGAGGCCAGTGCCTCGATGGCAGCAATACCGTCGATATGCCCATATGGATGGTTTGAGACGGTGATAAAGGGACGATCCAGGAACTGTTCCAATACGTTTGTATTGCGTAAGGTACGTTTGATTTCCAGTTTATCCAGCACATCACGGCAAAAGTCCGGTCCCGTAAGATGTTTAGAACGGTTATAGATTTCGTTTGGTACATTCAGTGCGGCAATCTTTATGCCCAGATCGATGAACCAGTCCCCATGCCTGCCACGGAAAATAGGGTGGATTCCCCGCAGGTCATCATAGCTTACCAGGATCTCTTTCATTCTTTCTTATCTTATCCCGTTTTTCTAACTCAAATGCCACGTCATAGAGATGAAGTGGCATGTGAGCGGAATATAAATATGTTTTTTATGGCAGTTCCTATGCCAATTCTCTGATCAGGTCAATAATTTCTTTTCCGATTTTCTCAGCGGCATCAACTGATGTTGCCTCCGAATAGATACGAATGATCGGTTCAGTGTTGGATTTGCGTAAATGAACCCATTTGTCAGGGAAATCGATTTTCACTCCGTCGATATCGGTCACCTGATGGTCACTGAAGCGTTCTTTCATCTGCTGCAGTATTGCATCGGTGTCAATGTC
>JAAZLV010000269.1 GCA_012799155.1 Bacteroidales bacterium
AAACCGGTAGTCATTCCACAATTCTCACCTCCCGACGGACTTTCGCCAGCCAGCGTGGGAATGCTTTACAAGGGTCATTATCTCGATGATTTTGTTACTGCTTCTATTGTGAATCTGTCGGTAAAGGGATTTATCCGCATCGATGAGGTGGTGGAAAAGGGTGGATTGTTCGGCTTACGAAGCGACAAGCGATATGCATTGGCCAGATTAAAAGAGGCTGATGACAAGTTGCCGGCTGAAGAACAGATTGTGATGAGATCTCTCTTTCGTAAAACTGAGTCGGTAACCCTCACCGGCAAATATGACGAGACAATCGCCATGATGATGAGAGACTATCATAAGAGCCTGAAAAAACAGCATGGATCAGTGCTGAACGAAGGTCGTAATCTGAAGTTTCACCTGGTGCCCTGGCTTGCATTCATTGCCTATTTCATAGTCATGGTTAGGTTTGTGACAGATGACCTGTTGCAATTTACCGCCAACCGGAATGCACTTGTAGCCACCTTATTGCTCGGCCTGGTGAGCTACCTGCTCTATGCCTGGCTGATTGTACGTCCTGGAGAGAGAAAACTGCATTACCGTTCCGCAGTGGAAGGACTGAAGATGTATCTTGATGTGGCTGAAGAAAAGCAGCTGCAGTTCTTCAATCCTCCTGAGGTGACACCGGCATTGTTCGAACAGCTACTTCCATACGCCATTGCCCTCGATATGGAGAAGGTGTGGGGTGACAAATTCGAAAAGGCTTTCCTCTCTTCTGCATTGGAACCGGAATCCTATCGTCCCGCGTGGTATGGTGGCCGCTATGTGAATGCCGCTCTCTTCGGACATGCACTTAACAGTACCCTTTCCAATACTCTGAGTCATGCTGCCATGCAGCCTCAATCCTCTTCGGGTGGTGGCAAATGGAGCAGCGGATCGTTTGGCGGCGGCTTCTCCGGGATGGGTGGCGGTGGCGGACGTGTAGGCGGTTGGTGAACATCCTCCCCTTTTGTTTGTTCTTCCAATAAATGAGGTATTGAACGGACCAACGAGAATGAATCGTCTCTATTCGCTTGATCAGATCAACTATCCCAAATTCCGCGGCAAGATCATCGACCTTTACCTGCATGCCTTCACCAGTGGTGAGTATGCCCAGTATGTTGATCGGGCAATAGCGGGATCAACACTGGATGACCTTGTCCGAAAAGGGTGGGGCAACATGCTGTTTGTGGGTGACAAGCTGGCGGGGGTGGCGATGGCGATGTCATTGTTATACGATATTGATTTTCCTACTGCAGCGTTGCCGATGATATCGCCGGAACATACGCTATATATCAGTGAGGTGATGGTGCATGCAGATTTCCGGGGTAGGGGGATTGCCCAACAGATGGTGAACGAGTTGTTGGAGGTGTCTGGTGACTCCTTTACCGATGCAGTGATTCGTGTATGGGATCGGAACGAACCGGCACTTGCGCTCTACCGCAAGCTTGGTTTTAAGCCGGTTACATCTATCTGGCAGACAAAGCTGGAGGCTCCCGGCCGCCCGTTCGAAATGAGAAAGATTTATCTGCAAAGGAGCATTCGTTCTACAGATTGAGTGAAATGTTTGACCGTTGAATAGCGACAATTTAATAATTCAGGATATGAAAGATTTACTAGCCAGAACCATCGACTTGCGAACTGGTTCACCCGAAGAAAAAAGAGAAGAGATTCGAACCTATTTTCTAAAGACATGGGCCATCGATGAGCTACTATATACCCAATTGAAAGGTGACGAGGTGTTCTACCACCGGGGCGATCCGCTGCGTCACATCATCCTCTTCTACCTGGGCCATACCGCCGTCTTCTTTGTCAACAAGCTCTACCTGGCCGGCATCATAGACCGGCGCATCAATCCTAAGTTTGAATCGACTTTCGCAATCGGGGTGGATGAGATGAGCTGGGACGACTTGGACAACAACCACTACGACTGGCCTCCCGTATCGGAAGTGCGTGCTTATCGCGATGATGCGAAGAAGACAATTCTAGATATCATCGACAATACTCCGCTTGAGATGCCAATCGATTGGGAGAATCCCTTTTGGATCATCATGATGGGTATTGAACACGAACGAATTCACCTGGAGACCTCTTCGGTATTGATCCGTCAGTTACCATTGGAGCTGGTACGTCCCAATCTGTTCGGTGAAAGTTGTCCCTCCAGCGGTGATGCACCGGAGAACGAGCTGATACCGGTTTCAGGAGGAGTATTGCGGTTGGGTAAGCCATTCGACCACTCTCTTTATGGGTGGGACAACGAATATGGAAACCACGAAGAGGAGGTTTCCGATTTCAAGGCCGCTAAGTATTTAACTTCAAACGGCGAGTTTCTGGCATTTGTTGAAGCTGGTGGCTATGAGACAGAGCGTTACTGGACCGATGAGGGGTGGAGCTGGCGCAATTTTCGGGAGGCGGTGATGCCGCTTTTCTGGAGAAGAGATGATAATGGCTATCGCTTGCGATTGGTAGCAGAGGAGATTGCGATGCCCTGGAACTGGCCTGTAGAGGTGAATTATCTGGAGGCGAAAGCATTTTGTAACTGGAAGAGTGAAACCACCGGCACAACTTACCGGTTGCCAACTGAGGCTGAGTGGTATCGTCTCCACAATGTAGCTCGCTTGTCGGATGTGCCGCAGTGGAACATCGCTCCGGGGAACATCGGTCTGGAACATTTTGCCTCTCCCTGTCCGGTAGATCTGTTTGAACAGGGAAGCTTTTTTGACGTGATCGGCAATGTGTGGCAATGGACTGAGACACCCATTACCGGCTTCCCCGGCTTCAAGGTGCACCCGATGTATGACGACTTCTCCACCCCTACATTCGACGGGAAGCATAACCTCATCAAGGGTGGTTCATGGATCTCAACAGGCAACGAAGCAACCCTGCACGCACGCTATGCTTTTCGCCGCCATTTCTACCAGCATGCAGGTTTCCGCTACATCGAAAGCGATGCACCGTTAAAGATACAACAGGCTGATTACGTGACCGAGGAGGATGTCACCCGTTCCTGTGAACAGAACTGGGGTGAATCAAACAATGGAGAAGTCAATTTTGCCGTCTCACTGGCACAGATGGCAGGTGAACTGTTGCCGAATCGTCCAGACACACACATTCTCGATCTCAACGCTGACACGGGGCGACTGGCCTTCGAGCTGGCAAAGCAGTTCCATAATGTCACCGCACTAGACTTCACTGCCAGAATGATTCGTGTACCCAATCAGCTGCAGGAACAAGGATATGTGCGCTATACGATGAAGGATGAGGGAGAGCTGCTTTTCTACCGTGACATTGTACTGTCAGATTATGGTTTGTCTGAAACCAAGGAGCACATTCTCTTCATGCAGGCAGATCCTATGAACTTGAAACCCATCTTTAGCGGTTACGACCTGATTATCCTACCCAACCTACTGGAGGAGCTGAGTGATCCACTGCTCTTTCTCACGAATATCCATACGCGGTTGAATCAGGATGGCTTTCTGCTGCTGGCATCCACCTATGAGTGGGATTCTGAAAAGACACCCCGTGACAAGTGGCCGGGAGGCTTCAAGCGTGATGGTGAACCGGTCACCTCACTCGATGGTATCCGTGAAGCACTGGAACCGCAATTCACGCTCTGTCGCAAACCGGAGGAGATCACCTTCACCCTGAAAAAATCGACCCGCACCAGCGAACAACGCAGGGTGCAGGTCACAATATGGAAGAGAATCGAGTAGGATTACTCGTTAAACCAACGTGTAAGTGAACTGAAGATATTCTCTGTCTCTTTTTTCTTTTTCTCAACTGATGGTACAAGCACCTTCAGTCCCTTTTGTATGATCTCCACATTGATCTCACGGCCAGTCTCCACTGGTTCTCCATCGACATGCATCAACCCCTTTCGTTCACGATTGATGGTCAGCTTCTGGGTAACCAGCGTGGTCATCTTGCTGTTCTTGTCGATGTTCTTGGTAAACAGCTGTAGCGTGGTCTGTGGTATTTCCAGTGCATTGAGCGGCTTGAGGATGGAGACGTTCATCTTACCGTCGTCCATGCTAGCACCGGGAGCGATGTAGGCTTCATTGCCATACTGCGAGGCGTTGGCACAAGTAAGAACGAAAGCTCTCTCTTTGAGGCTTCCCTCATCGTGTATCAGCTCATACTCTTCCGACTTGAAGTCGACCGCACTCTCCAGGATGTTGCGCAGGTAACCCAGTGGCCCCCTTTTCTTCTCTTCTGCAAACTTGTCGCTGATAAAGGCATCAAAGCCGAAGCCACAAGTGCAGAAAAATATCTGGTCGTTGGCAATCCCGTAATCAATGGTGCGACTGTTGCCGCTGAGGATGATTTGAAGTGCTTTCTCTGCATCCATCGGGATGTCCAGTTCCCTGGCCAGTCCATTTCCTGAGCCAAAGGGGATGATGCCCAACGTGGTGTTACTGTTAATCAATGTTCTGGCCACCTCGTTGACTGTGCCGTCACCACCTGCCGTCAGCACATACCGGTAATGTTCCTTCACTGCTTGTCGGGCAATTTCAGTTGCATGTCCAGGATATCCGGTGATGCGGATCACCAGTTCAAATTTCTTCTGGTCGTAGGCGGCAGCTACCATCTCAGGGATGTTTTTTTTCGACTCTGTTCCGGAGATGGGATTGATGATCAGGCAGACCTTTTCTTTTTCCATGATGAGAAGATGTTTCGTTGTAAACACCCGATAGATACTTTTTGTTTTAACCCTTTTTATTTGTCCTTTCCTGCATTGTTGCGTACTTTTGCACCCATTAAGATAAAAAAATGGAACACCCCGATAGCTTGATCTTTGACATGGATGGTACTCTCTGGGATAATGTAGATAGTTACGTCATCTCATGGAACAGAGGTTTGATAAGAACCGGTTATCAGAAACAGGTCACCCGTGACGATATCCTTGGTCTAATGGGAAAAGAGGCTCGAATGATGCTGGATTCCATTCTGCCGGATGCGGATAAAACTACACAGGATCGACTCTTTGAGGCAGTGATCGATGCATACCAGGAGTTGTTGCCGATGATGAAGCCACTCATTTATGATGGAGTGGTGCAGGGATTGGAGCAACTCGCCCAGAAATATCGGTTATTCATGCTCAGCAACTGTGAAGAAGGGGGACTGGTCAACTTCATGAGGCACACCCGTACCACCCATCTCTTTTTGGATTATATGGAACATGGGATGAATCTCCAACCTAAACACCATAATCTTCGACTACTGATGGCCAAGCATGGACTAAAGTCACCACACTATATTGGTGACACTGATTCTGACAGTCACCAGTCTGCATTGGCGGGTGTGCCATTTGTCATGGTAACGTATGGTTTTGGAACGACCAATCGCTTTCATTTGAAGTTTGACACTTTCCCCCAGTTGGTAAGCCATTATATGAATCACTAAACAGCTATAATGAAGCCTGTCTTTGTGCTTTTGATCATTGCCCTTTACTTTGGGATGTTGATGCTGATTTCCTGGCTTACTGGCCGAAAGGGAGCAGACAACGATGCCTTCTTCCGGGCCAACAAGTCTTCCAAATGGTATGTGGTGGCCGTGGCAATGATTGGCACTTCCATTTCTGGTGTCACCTTTGTCTCGGTACCCGGTATGGTGCGCAACCTTGACATGACATATATGCAGATGGTGCTGGGTTTCTTCTTCGGCTACCTGGTGATCGCCTTTATACTGTTGCCGCTCTACTACAGGCTCAATCTTACCACTATTTACGGGTATCTTGAACAGCGTTATGGAGTACGTTCCTACAAGACCGGAGCCTGGTTTTTCCTGCTCTCCAAGATTGTGGGTGCTGCCGCAAGACTTTACCTTGTGGCTTACATCCTGCAATCTCTGGTGTTCGAAGCCTGGGGAGTGCCCTTCGTGGTAACAGTGATAGGCATCATCTTGATCATCTGGCTATACAGTCATAAAAGTGGCATCAAGACGATTATCTGGACCGACTGGCTTCAGACACTGCTTTTCATCACTGCACTGGTATTGATCATATGGCAGCTCTCTTCAAGCATGGGGATGAACCTGGCTGAGATTGTCTCTACCATTCGGGAAAGCCCTCACTCACGCATTTTTATCTTTGACGACTGGCACAGTACCCAACATTTCGTCAAGCAATTTTTCAGTGGCATGTTCATCACCATTGTGATGACAGGACTCGACCAGGATCAGATGCAGAAGAATCTGACAATCCGTACCTTGCGCGATGCTCAGAAAAATGTAGTCTCCTACGGACTGGCCTTCGCACCCATCAATTTCCTATTCCTTTCCCTTGGAGTTTTGTTGCTGGCCTATGCCGGACAGAATGGCATCCCTCTGCCGGAGGTATCTGACAATATATTGCCATTGATCGCCAGTGAGTACCTTGGTACTGTAGTGCTTGGTATCTTTGTGGTGGGCATCGTTGCTGCCGCCTTTTCTAGTGCCGACTCAGCATTGACGGCACTAACCACCTCTTTCTGCGTAGACATACTCGGCATGACATCCATAGCAAAAGATATCAGACATGAGCAACGTGAAGTGCGTATCCGGCGACGGGTACACCTGGGCATGAGTGCCGTATTTATTTTGATCATCCTACTGATCGAGACCATAGGTTCCGACAGCATCATCAATGCCATTTACAAATTGGCTTCATATACTTATGGGCCTCTGCTGGGGCTCTATGTGATCGGCCTCTATACGAAGGTGAAGCCGACTGACATATACGTCCCATATGTAGCGATCGTTGCTCCGCTGCTCTGCTTCCTTATTGAACTGGCCATGTTACATTTCTTTGCTTACAGGGTGGGATATGAACTGTTGCTTATGAATGGGATGGTGACCGCATTGGGACTGTGGGCCATCTCACAAAACAAAAAAATTAAAATTACTTAGACTATGAACATTCAAACGGCAGAATTTATCATCAGCAACACTGATCACCACCAATGCCCGCAGGACGGGAAACCGGAATATGCCTTTATTGGTCGTTCCAATGTTGGTAAGTCGTCACTGATAAACATGCTCACCAACCGAAAGGGATTGGCCATGACCTCTTCCACGCCGGGAAAGACGATGTTGATCAATCATTTTCTCATTAACGGGGAATGGTACCTTGTGGACCTTCCCGGATACGGATATGCGCGTCGTGGCAAGGAGGGTCGTGAGAAACTGCGGGTGATCATAGAAGATTATATTCTGGAAAGAGAAGCGCTGACCAATCTCTTCGTACTTGTGGACTCGCGACATGAACCGCAAAAGATTGATCTGGAATTTATGGAGTGGCTTGGTGAGAATGACATCCCTTTTGCAATCGTCTTCACGAAAGCAGACAAGCAGGGAGGTGGCAAACTACAGATGAATGTGAATGCATACAAAGAGAAATTGTTGGAGAGCTGGGAAGAACTGCCCCCCATTTTCGTTACCTCCTCCGAGAAAGCAGAGGGTAGGGAAGTTTTACTCAATTACATCAATGAAATTAACCGTTCCCTTTAAAGATAGAACTAGCGGACTGTTCCTCCCGCAATATCAAGTAATTCGTTAGTGATGGACTGCTGACGTACCTTATTGTATTCAAGTTTTAACTCATCGATCAGGTTGTCTGCATTGTCGTTGGCAATTTGCATGGCAGTCATGCGCGCAGCATGCTCAGAGGTGAGCGAGTCAATGTGCATTGTATAGAGTTTCAGCTGGATCACCTTGGGAAGCAGTTGCTCCAATAGGCTAATCCTATCGGGTTCCACAATGTACTCCTGCTCGGGATCCTCATTCCCGCCGCTTGGAAGTTCTACCGGTAAAAAGATTTCCTGCCGTACCTCCTGTGTTCCCTTGCTGACGTAGTGGTGGTAAATCAGTTCTACCCGGTCAATTTTATCGGTGATGAACAACTGCATCAACTCTTGGGCGATCATCCTCGTAGCCTGATAGGAAGGTTTGGCTGCAATAGCTTCATAATCACCTGCCGGGGCCATTTCCAGCTTCTGTATTGCTTTGGTAACCTTGCTCCCGATGGGATAAATCAGGATGTTCTCTTTCCCCAGATGCAAATAGTTCTCTATTACCGAATAGAGTTGGTTTATAATGTTGTGATTGAAACGACCTGCCAGTCCCGTGTTGGAGGAGAATACCACGATAGCCACCCGTTTGACATCGCGCTGTTGGATGTAGGGCGATCGGAACTCCTTCACACCTTGCAGCAGATGTTGCATCATGTGGTTCAGTTTCTGCTCATAAGGATATAGTGTCGCGATGAGCTGCTGTGTCTTCAACAGCTTGGCGGAAGAGACCATCATCATTGCAGAGGTGATCTTCCGGGTGGAATGAACCGATTGTAACCTGCCTTTAATTTCTTTCAGTAGTGCCATTGCCTATAGCTATTGCATCGATTCGATGGTATCGGATGCCACCTGTTCAATGATTTTTCCGATCTCGTTATTCATGACTCCCTCCTTAAGCTGGTTGAGCACATCCACCCTATGTTTCAACTCCATCGTGGCTATGAACTCTTTCTCAAACCGGCCTACCTCTACCAATGGAATTTTCTTGAGTAAGCCGTGTGTGCCGCAGTAAAGAACAGCAATCTGGTGTTCCACCCTCATAGGAGTGTGCACTGGTTGTATCAGTAACTGCTCGTTTTTTTGCCCCTTGTCGATGGTCATCATGGTCACAGCATCCATATCACCTCCAAACTTGGTGAAAGCAGCCAGCTCTTGATACTGTGCCTGGTCGATCTTCAGCGATCCGGCAACCTTCTTCATTGCCTTCACCTGTGCGTTACCTCCCACACGAGAGACTGAGATGCCTACGTTGATAGCGGGACGTACTCCCCTGTTGTAAAGATCTGCCTCTAAAAAGATCTGTCCATCGGTGATGGAGATCACGTTGGTAGGAATATAGGCTGAGACGTCACCCGCCTGCGTCTCAATGATGGGCAGTGCAGTGAGGGAACCTCCTCCCTTCACCCGCTCCTTCAGGCATGAAGGCAGGTCGTTCATATGCATTACCACATCCTGTTGTGATATGATGCTTGCGGCACGTTCCAAAAGACGGGAGTGAAGGTAGAAAATGTCACCCGGATAGGCTTCACGTCCCGAAGGACGACGTAGGATCAGTGATACCTCCCGATAGGCTACCGCCTGTTTGGATAGATCATCGAAGACCACCAGGGCATGGCGACCCGTGTCACGAAAATATTCACCAAGGGCAGCACCAGCAAAGGGGGCGATGTAACGCAAGGCAGCCGTGTCGGAACCGCTGGCTGC
>JAAZLV010000270.1 GCA_012799155.1 Bacteroidales bacterium
CGGTGCAAGGGTCACTGGAGAGAAAGTTGTAAGCGACCACAATATCACTACTGGCAGGGGACCCGGCCTGGTGTTTGAATTCGCGCTGACACTGGTAGAGCAAATCGCAGGAAGCGACAAACGCAGGGAGGTGGCACAGGGATTGCTCCTCTGATCAACTGTCTAAAAAAGCCGCATAAGTTCTAATTTGCGGGAAAATTTATGGTGCAAAGAGTTGGTTATTAATAAAAAACCAGCTACCTTTGCACCGCTTTTTTTACCGTCTCATGAACCGGCTTCATTCCGGACCCTATAGGATTGGGTGTTTACGCAACATGAACATGTCTAGAAAGCAATGTACAACATAATGTCTCACTTATTTAATTATTTATTACACGACAAATGACTGAAAACCTAAAAAATGTGGCTCCCATAGAAGACTTCGACTGGGCATCCTATGCTGAAGGTGATCCCTACAGTAAAGAGAATAGGGAAAAACTTACCGAAAGTTACGACAACACGCTGAACAAAATCAATGACAAAGAGGTCGTAAACGGTACTGTAACCTCCATGAACAAACGCGAGGTAGTTGTAAATATCGGATACAAATCAGACGGCGTAGTGTCGATGAACGAGTTCCGTTACAACCCTGACCTGAAAATTGGCGACGAAGTAGAGGTCTACATCGAAAGCCAGGAAGACAAAAAAGGACAGCTGATCCTCTCACACAAGAAGGCACGTGCTTCACGCTCGTGGGATCGTGTGAATGCAGCACTCGAAAACAACGAAATCATCAAGGGATATATCAAATGCCGCACCAAGGGTGGTATGATTGTGGATGTATTCGGAATCGAAGCATTCCTTCCGGGATCGCAGATCGACGTGAAGCCGATCCGTGACTATGATATCTTTGTAGACAAGACAATGGAATTCAAGGTTGTGAAGATCAACCCTGAATACAAGAACGTGGTGGTTTCACACAAGGCTCTGATCGAAGAAGAACTCGAACAGCAGAAGAAAGAGATCATCTCCAAACTGGAAAAGGGACAGGTACTCGAAGGGGTTGTCAAGAACATCACTTCCTATGGTGTCTTTGTGGACCTGGGCGGTGTTGACGGTCTGGTACACATCACCGACCTCTCATGGGGACGCATTCAACACCCCGAAGAGGTGGTGAAACTGGACGACAAGATCAACGTGGTGATCCTCGACTTCGACAACGAGAAGAAACGTATCGCCCTTGGCCTGAAACAACTCACCCCGCATCCATGGGATGCTTTGAGTGAAACCCTGAAGGTGGGTGACGTCATCAAGGGCAAGGTGGTTGTCATCGCAGACTATGGTGCATTCGTAGAGATTGCACCGGGTGTAGAGGGATTGATCCACGTTTCCGAAATGAGCTGGACACAGCACCTCCACAGCGCACAGGATTTCATGACCGTAGGTGAAGAAGTGGATGCCGTGATCCTTACCCTCGATCGTGAAGACCGTAAGATGTCACTCGGTGTGAAACAACTGAAGCCCGATCCATGGGATGACATCGAGGTTAAATACCCGGTTGGCAGCACCCATACTGCTAACGTTCGCAACTTCACCAACTTCGGTGCTTTTGTGGAAATTGAAGAGGGTGTGGAAGGACTGATTCATATCTCCGACCTCTCCTGGACCAAGAAGATCAAACACCCGAGTGAGATGACCGAGATCGGTGCACCCATCGAAGTACAGGTGCTCGACATCGACAAGGAAAACCGTCGTCTGAGCCTTGGTCACAAGCAGTTGGAAGAGAACCCCTGGGATGTGTTTGAAACCATCTTCACCACAGGGTCCATCCATGAAGGAACCATCGTGGAACTGCTCGACAAGGGTGCTGTGATCTCACTGCCCTACGGTGTGGAAGGATTCGCTACCCCCAAGCATCTGGTGAAGGAAGACAACTCACAGGCGCAGGTAGATGAAAAGCTGCAATTCAAGGTGATAGAGTTCAACAAGGATTCCAAGCGCATCATCGTATCACACAGTCGTATTCACGAAGATCTCTCGGGTGATGACTCACGCAGAAGAGGTAAGCGCGGCGGCAGAAAAGAGAGCAGTAACGAAACAGTCGTTGCCATGCCTTCTGTAGAGAAGACAACGCTCGGTGACATCGAAGAACTGGCAGCCCTGAAGGAGAAACTCGACAACCAAAAGGTAGAGGCTTTTAAAAAGGAAGCTGCTAAAGCGGAAGCCAAAGCGGAAGTAAAAGAGGAACCCAAAGTTGAGCCAGTAGCCGAAGCTGTTAGCGAAATTGCCGAAGCCGAAGTGAAAGAGCAGCCCAAGGCAAAGAAAGCATCAAAAGCTGACGATGACGTAGAAACAACAGAAGCTTCTGAAGAGGAGAAGGAATAATTCATCTCTGAAAGAGCACTGTTTCTCACATACAGATCTGCAAGGGGATCGGCTTAAAACAGCCGATCCCCTTCTTTTGTGTACCCTGGCTTGAAATAATCGGGTGGTACCTCTTCCTGAAAAATGTTTGTAACAAGCTAAATTAAAAACAGAACAAAGTGACAGCCAGAACTGTCATTTTTCATTATCTTTGTATCTTAAAAATCAGAGCAGGTGTTTTTACAAGACAAGCCATATCGTGACTTCTCCGATTATCTTTCGGCACGATTTCCATACAAAGTACAGAAGATCTCCATCAATGCTGGTTTCACCTGCCCCAACCGCGACGGCAGTAAGGGGCTCGGTGGATGTACCTACTGCAACAACCAAAGTTTCAGCCCGGGTTACGGCAAGCCCACTAAAACGATCACAGAGCAGATGGCAGACGGCATTCAATTCTTCTCACGGAAATATCCGGAGATGAAATATCTGGCCTATTTTCAATCCTATACCAACACCTACGACAGCATTGCCTCGCTGACCGATAAATATGAGGAAGCACTGACACATCCTGGTGTGGTGGGACTGATCGTAGGTACACGGCCTGATTGCATGCCCGAGGAACTGCTTGATTACTTCGAAGCACTCAGCAAGAAAACCTTCCTGCTGATCGAATACGGAGTGGAATCAACCCTCAACCGAACCCTGGAACGGGTAAACCGGCAACACAGTTTTGAGGAGTCGGCAGCCA
Source organism: Bacteroidales bacterium (assembly GCA_012799155.1). Classification (GTDB taxonomy): domain Bacteria; phylum Bacteroidota; class Bacteroidia; order Bacteroidales; family Dysgonomonadaceae; genus Proteiniphilum. The sequence continues at coordinate 3,095 of JAAZLV010000270.1, forward strand.
TGATCCGTAAAACAGCGGAGCGGGGTATTACAGTGGGTGCACATATGATCCTGGGGTTACCAGGCGAAAGCGAAGAGGAGATACTGTCTCATGCCGACCGATTGTCGGAGTTACCGCTAACAACAGTTAAGCTGCACCAGCTACAGATCATACGCTATACCGCCATGGCCCGGGAATACAAATTGTTGCCGGAGTCGTTCCGTCTCTTCGAAGCAGATGAGTATGTCGATCTCTGTGTCAGCTTTGCCGAGCGCCTTCATCCCGACATCCACATCGAGCGGTTCACCTCACAATCGCCCAAACGACTGCTGATAGCCCCCGATTGGGGGATGAAAAACTATGAGATGACTGCCAGAATCATCAAGCGGTTTGTTGAGAGAAAGAGCTGGCAGGGTAAAGAATATCCCTACAGCCGGTAGTTCCAGCTTCGTCGGGTATACTTCTCTTTCCTCAGCTGTTCTATTTCTGCTTCAGCTTCTGCTGGCAACGGCAATACTTCACTCTCCCCATAGTGGAGGAGTAGTTTTTTTATAAACACACCCAGGAAAACTTCCATTGCCGGTGCATCTTCACCAATCTCTGCAAGGTAGCTTCGGATATTGATCACAGGGCTGGGGACCGAAGCGGTCGCCTTTCTGATCAACTGTCTGTTACCTGCATTGAGTGCTCGCTGTAATGCCTCCAGGTCGCTGTCATAGAGCAGGGTACCATGGTGCAGCTCCCGCTGCAGTGAGACATGGGAAGCGGTACCCGATATTTTTTTACCGTTGAGCCAGAGATCCTTTCTTTTGCCCACCTCTACCGGTACGGAGAGTGCCTGAAGCACCGCCACCACCGGTTCCAGAAAGCGCCCACTCAGAGGTGCTTCTGACTTGTCGTACAACAGCGAGTAGTTGAGGTTGCCCTGGTCATGGTATACCGCTCCCCCACCCGACATTCTACGAATGATGCGGATCTCATGCTCGATGCACCAGTCCTGATCCACCTCGTTCACCACCGCCTGGTTGGAGCCGATGATCACACTGGGATCATTGCAGTAGAGAAAAAAGAAATCTTCACCCTTCCGTGTGAAGAGATACTCTTCAGCTGCCAAGTTAAAGGAGGGGATGGTAGAGGAGGAGACAACTACTTTCATGGATGCAAAATTACAAATAAATAGCATCACCACAATTAACATTTTATGTCATTTTTCATAGCAATAATATCATTTTTCACAGCTTTAAACGGTTAACCATTTATAAATTTGCATGACATATAAATAAACTTTAACAAAGTTAACAACATCGAAGCC
>JAAZLV010000036.1 GCA_012799155.1 Bacteroidales bacterium
ATTCATATTTCGCGGCAAAGTTCCCTTATTATTGTTACAGAGCCGTTACATATCTGTGACGTTATTGTTAAGTTATTTTTGGTTATAAAAAAAGCGGGATGTTACTCCCGCTCAGTTGATATTTCAATAAAAAAAGATATTGAAGAGATTTGATCACTCCTCTCAATATTTCGGTTTCTTTTTCTTCCCTTTACCGCCGAAATCGTTCTCGTAGAACTTCTTTTTGTTACCCCTTGAAGCCTGATCTTCCTCCTGTGCCAGGTGGACCTGCAGCTTCCGCTCATCGACATACATCCCCTTGAATGACTTGACAATCTTGGGAGCCAGCTCTTCGGGTACTTCGAAGAAGGAAAAACTCTTAAGCAAGTCGATCCGACCGATGGGTACCTTTCCTTTCACGTGGTCGTTGATGAAGCCCATGAGCATGGCCGGGTTGATACCATCCATCTTACCCACGTTGATGAAGAGTCGGGCATATCCCTTCTCCGCCTGGCGGCTACCTCCATCACGGTCGTTGCCCCGCTTGCCATAATCACCTTTCTGTCCGCGGGAGGAACCCTCCTTCGGTTCTACAATCTCTTCTGCCTGCTGATAGTACTCGATCAACCGGTTGAATTCGAGGGATACCATCCGCTTGATGATATCCTCTTTTTCCAGCCACTCCAGCTTGCGGAAAATGGAGGGGAGCAGCCGTTCTATCTCTGCCTCATTCACCTTCACCTTCTCGATCTTGTCAACGAAGTTAAATAGCTGCTTCTCGCAGATCAGATCACCTTTAGGGACTTCCCGCTTCTCGAACTTCTTATTGATCAGTTTTTCGATTTGCACCACCTTCCCCTTCTCCTTGGTATGGATGATAGCGATCGAGGTGCCGGTCTTGCCGGCCCTGCCGGTGCGGCCGCTGCGGTGGGTGTAGATCTCATAGTCGTCAGGTAAACCGAAGTTGATGATGTGTGTCACGTCATCCACGTCGAGTCCGCGTGCCGCCACGTCGGTGGCCACCAGCAACTGCAGGTTGTGGTTGCGGTACTTGCTCATCACATAGTCACGCTGCGCCTGCGACAGGTCACCATGCAACGCATCTGCATCATAGCCATCCTGCATCAGCTTGTCGGCAATCTCCTGTGTCTCCTTGCGAGTGCGGCAGAAGATGATACCATAGATATTGGGATAGTAGTCTACGATCCGTTTCAGAGCAAGATACTTGTCTTTGGCATGCACCATGAAGTAGAGATGTCTTACGTTCTCGGCACCTTCGTTCTTGCGACCGATGGTGATCTCCATCGGTTCTTTCATATACTTGCGAGTAATCTTTTCAATCTCCTTCGGCATGGTGGCTGAAAAGAGAAGCATGCTGCGGCTCTCGGGCAGGTGTGAGAGGATCTCATCGATGTCTTCCGAGAAGCCCATGTTGAGCATCTCATCCGCCTCGTCGAGCACCATGGTGTGAACATCGCCAAGAGAAACGGTCTTGCGCTTGATCAGGTCGATCAGTCGCCCGGGAGTTGCCACGATGATGTGTACCCCCCTTTTGAGGGTTCGTATCTGGCTATCAATACTGGAGCCACCATAAACAGGCAGAATCTTGATGTCCTCCACGTAGGTGGAGAAGTCGGTCAGGTCTCCCGCTATCTGAAGACAGAGCTCACGCGTGGGACAAAGGATCAGTGTCTGTGGCGTGAGCTGCTTCACGTTGATTTTCTGGATCACCGGAATGCCGAAAGCGGCTGTTTTACCTGTACCGGTCTGTGCCAGGGCGATGATGTCGCGGGTGTGTTCCAGCAGGCGTGGGATTACCTCACTCTGTACAGGCATTGGTTGTTCGAAGCCGAGCTCTGTAACGGCCCGCTGAATTTCGGGAATCACTCCCAACTCTTGAAATGTACTCATTTTGTAAAATAGTTAATGTGGATGAGATGAGTTTTCCCCCTGCTCCACACATCCATCTACAAAAGCTGGTCCAACGACCGTCGTGACATGCTGCAAACGAATCTGCATGCTCTGCCTGACACCCGGGGTAAATGTTGATAAAGTTGAGAGAAAATTCAAAGACAATCTGTGATTTTTTGTTTTGATGAAGATAACCACTGTTCAGGAAACAGGATAAAAAATCACCTCTTTTGTAAATCGGGTGCAAAGGTATGAAAATAAATCGGATAAAGAACTATCAGAACTGATAAAGTAGGTATTTTCTAAGCAGGTTACGTTTTCCACTGGTCACTCTTAGCTCTTTCTCCAGGTAGTTGTCTACGGAGCCGTATTTCTCTTTGATATGTTCCAAGGCATAATTGAGGTATGCCCTGTTAACCGTCAGCATAGCTGTCACAGCCTCCTGCATCGGTTCGGAAAGATTGCGGGCGTCGATTTCTACCATCTCAGGATCGATAAATTGGTTTGAAAGCATGTAGTCCTCTTCGAGTGACCCCTGCGGAACACCGATGGCATATAGAATCAGGTAGGTGGCCAGTCCCACTCCATCCTTTCCAAGTGAGCCACTCATAAGAATTGGGTAATTGCTGTCGTTGGCGAGGATATCGAACATCTCACCAAACTGTGTCTTATGGTTCTCCAGTATGTTCACATACTCCTCCTGCACATAACGAATCGCATCACTGCGGTCAAAATTTTCATCATCAAGCTGTTCATCAAGCTTCTGAGCATCCATCGGCATCAGTGGGAGTGCGATCTTACGGATGGAGGGATGAAGTAGAATGGGATACCTGCGGGCAGTGCGTTCGGAGCGGAAGTCAATCACTGTGCGGATATTGAGTCGTCGAATCTTTTCCTGGTCGTAGAGCGTTGCATTGCTCAGGTTGCCAGACCGGTAGATCTCACCCCATTTCATCTGACGATTGTCAGCGGTAAAGTAACCACCGATGTCCCGGAAGTTCTTAATCTGGTTCATATCAATAGCTCGGTTCGCCACCACACCTGAATAGACACCCCCCGTACGCAGAATGAAATATTCCCGCAATCCGGACCCGGTGGGATTGAGCTTCATCACCTGATCGGTTATCTTACGCGAAGTAACGGGATTAAAACTGGTAAGCGAGCTATCAGTAAGCGATGAGAGTATTTCGATGTTTCCCTCCTGGTCGGGGCTCACTTCCCATTTGAGCAGAAAATCACCCTCCGTATCTTTCTCTACTACAGATGTAATCTTTACTGTTGACATGCAGGAACTTACCGCCATCATCAGCAACAAATAAAGATATTTCTGAATCCGATCTTTCACCATAGGCATATTGAACAAACAAATGTACAAAAAACTTTGTTCTAATATTCCTGCCAGTAAAGACGATTAACAAACTATAATGAATTGATCAGCTTTTTAATGGTATATCTGATAGATATTTAAGAATAAAGATGCCTATGCACACCCAATTGTTGATAACTTGTGCATACGCTGTAAACAGAAAGATGAAAAGAAAAATTGATAAAAACAAAACCAATTTTGTATATAAATTGATTTGATCTGACCAAACAAAATTCTCATTTTTTTACAGAATCTTTTGACTCTTTTTCAACAGCTGTTTCAGCCAATCAGAAAATAAATTATTAACTTTGTCCTTTATCAACAATTGTTCATAACATTCATATTTAATTCAATATCTGATAATAACGGATTA
>JAAZLV010000271.1 GCA_012799155.1 Bacteroidales bacterium
AAGGATATTGCTGAAATGTCAGGGGTCTCACCCGGTACAGTCGACCGTATCATTCATAACAGGGGGCGAGTGTCGGAGTCGGCTCGCCAGGCTGTTGAGGAAGTGTTGAAAAAAGTGCACTACAAACCCAATATCCACATTACCGGACTCTCTTTGCGTCGGAAGTACAAGGTGATCATCACCACCCCCGACGTGATGGAGGGAGAGTATTGGGAGAGCATCCACATGGGAATTCGTAAAGCAATCCAGGTGTATGAAAATATCCGCATCAAGTGTTCCGTATATACCTATAACCAGTATGACATCAATTCTTGCCGACGGGTCTATGACGAGATTGCAGAAATGGATACCGATGCTGTAATCATCGGTACCACTTTCAAGGAAGAGACGCTAAAGTTGGTCAGAAAGCTTGAAGAGCGTGAGATTCCCTATTTATTTGTAGACTCGACAGTAGAAGATACTGCACCACTGGCCTATTTCACATCAGACCACTATGTCTGCGGTTATCTAATAGCCCGACTGATCACCTCCATCACAACAATGGGATGCCGCATCGGGATGCTGCAGGCGGTGCGCATCGGTGATGAGAGTGCCAATACCAGTATCCTCCGCAAGAAGGGTTTTGCAGATTATCTGAGTGAGAAAAACATCACCTCGGAAATAGTGCGCATCCCTTTTACTGCAATGGAACCAGAAAATAATGACCAGCAACTTGATCACTATTTTCAGGGGGAGCACGATTTTGGGGGAGTGGTGGTGCTCAACTCCCGGGGAGGCATACTCGCTGACTATTTCTACAGGAAGTCGATAAAAGATGTCCGGTTGATATGTGTGGACATTACGCGACCAAATGTGGAGGGGCTCAGAAATGGTGTTATTGATTTCCTAATCGGTCAGGAGCCCGAACGACAGGGATTTTTGGCCATGAAGACATTATTGGAGTACCTCATTTACAGGGGATCCGTAAAAGTACAGAACTATGTCAGTCTGGATATCCTCACCAAAGATACCATCGATTACTACAACCGATTTAATTTTATCTCCTGATCAATTGCAGCCATTATGCTGCCTATCGATTTCCTGTTTCAGGCATCCCTGCCACATCTTTAGAATCAGTTCATTTATGGTGTGACTTTCTTCAACTCGGTGATGGTAACCGGACCGAGCAATCCAGAGGGCATCACCTCCCAAATATCGAACTGTGTTGGTTGGTAAGTGATACTTACAAAATTGATCTCATGGAAAATACGCCACTCCACACCTCTCCGGTCAAAATCGGCAATGCGGTTGGCAGGCAGGTTGGTCACCTCAATCTCGATCACGTTTTCGCCCTCTTTTAACAGGGAACCGATCATTGTTTCAAAAGGAACGGCATAGAGCGTGTCAGCAATTTCTCCGTTGATGCGCACCACGGCACTCTCCCGCACATCTCCTAACGAAAGTTGATACTCTGCTTCCGGTTTTTTACTAAGCTCGAATGTGAGGCTGTACCGACCTGTGCCCATGTTCCGTTGCATATCATCATGCCCCAGTTCAGTCCAGGAGTGAAGGCTGTCGAGGGTAAATGTCTCATCAATGGCAGGCTCACTATCGATGAAACTCAGTTGCCATCCTCTATCCAGTTTTATGATCTGATCAGAGGGCTCATAATAGCTCCACTTTTCTGCCTCTATCGGGTGATTGAATGATTTTACAATCATTGACTCTCCCGGTTTGAGCTGCAGGTATACCTCTGTCCTGCCATTGTTCTTTCGCAGCGCGGCAACACCTTTCCTGCCACTCATCGGATCAAAAAGCATGGCACTTTCTGCGTTAACACCCAGTGTCACCCATCCATCCACAGGATTGTTCTGCAACATCGCGAGGAAATAGATGTGCCCCATCTCATGCTTTCTTCTCACCAGCTGACCGCCCAGCTCATTGACAAATTGTTCCCTGTTCTCATCCCAGATGGAGAGCATCTCGCTGTAGTCGGTGCCGGTGATCACGGTCCCTTTTCCCATATTCTGTTGACCAGTTGTTTCGAAGCTGTCCACTTGCGGTAAACCGGAGAGGAGATTGTTGAATTGTTCCCTGCGTTTTTCCAGATCGGTTAGTCCCGGTACATCGGAAGGGTAGTGCTCCGAAAAGAGAACAGTTGCTCCCATTTCGGTGAGACGGGTGATCTGCTCCATCGTTTTTAGTGGAATCTGTTTTACAGCCGGCAGGATCAGGGCCTTGTAGGTTGTGCCTCCCTCGGTTTTCAGCAATCCGTTTTCCACGGTTGTGGTTTGTAGAAATCGGTCTGAAATGTAATCGAGGTCAAATCCGCTCTGCATGATCTTCTCTACCGCATTGCCAAAGTCGGGCAGCCGTTCGCGCATACCATGGATGGCAAACGTAGTGAAGAAGGAACCCCTCTGTTCATGCCAGATATCATACACAGGAAGGTAAAGCAGGAAATCGTTGTCGGGCTGTCCGCTCTGCAGGAACGACTGTACCCGGGTGATGTACCGGAAGAAGGCAGGAGCATCCTTCCAGTATGGATTGGTGGGCGACATATCTACCGAAGCATAGAATTTCCATCCAGGCCATGCCGCCTCTTTTGGAGAGTAGGTGGTGCCATGAAAGAAGACCCGGTTCACACCGGAGGTGAACATCTGATCGATCTCCGGTTTTGCCTGTGAGAGCGATGTGCGGAAGTGCTCTGTGAGCCATGTGAATGTCTCGGACGAGGTGTATGGCTTCCCTGTGATGTGAGCCGCCGAAGAGGCATACTTCAGGATGGTGGGATCACTGTCGTTCTTTTTTCGTATGGTGTCTTTTCTCAGGCCGGGAATGTCGAAATCGGTGATACCGAACGATTCGCATTCCGGGATGTCAACAGCTGCGTATAGATCAATCAGGTTGGCTGGTGACCCATGTGCCTGATTGCGTGTCTTTACACCGTGACCATGTGCCCATTCGGTCCAGGGGATGGTGAAGTTTTCCAGCAGCATCTCACCCACTGTCTCGCGATAATCGGCAATGACCCTGGCTGATTGATCTGTTTTCCCATTGGCAAGCAGATCAGGGAGATAATCCTGTAGCTTGTAATTCCTCCTTTTTTCAAACTCATCCAGCAGGGTAGGGGTCCAGTCGGCCCCATACACTTCATAGGAATCGTTGAAGAAGGTGTTCGGAAAGGGTGTGCTATTTTCAGCAAAAGCTCTGTCGAATCTCGCAAAATACCGTTCCACTGCATCCCTGTCCAGATGATCGAGCACATATCCTTCTCCTCCGGGAGCCGCTCTCTTCACCTGTTGTCCGGTCTTACCCACAAAGAGAGCAATCAATCTCCAACTTTTGCCTTCGGGCGAACTCCAGTTCAGTTTACCCTGTTCATCTACTTTGTCGGTGAGGTCCAACACCTCGCCCCCTTCACTGTAGGCCATCAGCTTCTCCAGACGGGCCACTGCTTTCTGCCGTTCCTCTGCTACCTCTACCGGCTCCGTCAGGGATTCTCCCCCCGACAGGCTATATTCACGGAAGAGAGCTCTGGTGGCAGCATCCTCCATGCTTACCTCGGGTCCCCCGAAGGGCCATCCTGTACCGTTGTTCATGTCCACCCCCATTCCCAGTCGTGATGCTTCGGAGATGGTGAAGCCGAGTATATCCATCCATTCTGTTGAAAGATAGTTGATATAATGCTCTTCCCTTCCTTTAACTCCATAGATGGGCGTTATTTCCACCCCGCCAATACCGGCTTCACTAAGCGTTTCCAAGTTGTAGGTGAGGTTTGTCGAATCCAGATCGTTGCCCATCCACCACCAGCGTGTCCAGGGCTTGTTCTCATTTGTCTGTTCAGGCCAATCGGTATCTGCTGCCCGGTTGTTGCATCCGGTAAGCAGCATTGTGAGAGTAGTGAAGAGAAGTGCAATTTGCTTTTTCATTTTCCTTGATTTATTTCCCATGCTTGGTATATTCTTTGATCCTTTTCCACTCTTTACTGTTGATACTAAAAGCGGTCCCATGTCTGGTACCTTGCGGGAATGAAATCTTTTCAGAGACATCTTCCCATGTAATACCATCTTTCGAGCGGATGGCTCCATATTTTTTCTCAATGTACTTGTCGAAATAGACATAGACATACTCCCCTATTCGGAGCGGTGAGGGCCCTTCCGCCCATGCTTCGCCTGATATGTTAGCAGAAACAGCCACAGGAAAACCCTTTTTCAGATCATCGGTAAAGACCACTCTCAGGTTCTTTTCTGCCGGTGCGGAGTTTTCATTTTTGAGGATCATCCAGTATTTCCCCTCCTGCCGTATGAATGCGGCATCGATTGCACTGAATCCCGGATCATAGAAGAGCCTGGTCTCACTAAAAGTTACAAAATCCTTTGTAGTGACGGCGTACAGGCGGTGGTTCAGCCCCTTCTCACTTTCGGAGGTGGCCATTTCCGGGAATTTACCGGGGATGGTGGAAGCCCAGACAATATAGAAGAGATCATTTGTCTCATCATAGAAGAGTTCGGGTGCCCAGCTGTTTCTTGTTTCCGGTTCATGATACATCACCGGGATGGTGCGTTGTTTTGACCAGTGAAACAGGTCGGGCGAGGAGGCATATCCGATGTGGCGGTCCCACCACCCGGTGGTCCAGACTATGTGGAACAGGCCATCCTTGCCCCGGGTGATGCTTGGGTCACGCATCAACCGGTCTTTTCCTACCATTGGTGTCAGGAGTGACTCCCCGTTGTTGAGGGGCTTCCAGCTTAACCCATCGAAGCTATATGCCAGGTGCAGGCCATCTTCTCCATTTCCGGTGAAATAGGAGAAGAGAAAGACGTTGTTACCTGCCGGGAAGGAAACGTCGTTGCTTTCCGTTACCTGTACGAAAAGATTATCCTCTGAAGTAATATCGATCTGATCCATTTGCCAGTTCTCCGCATG